>DATHWI010000001.1 GCA_035460805.1 Verrucomicrobiia bacterium
CGATACATGGGGATGACCGGAGGTTTGTTCATGTTCTTCAATTGCTTTTGGAGGACAACTCAATTTCCACTTCAAGAATCAAATCGGCCAGTTCTTTTTCAACTTTGTACTCGGGAAGTCTCGCGATTCGTTTAGTCTCGTTCCAGTCTACTTGAACCTCTCCAGACAAGCAGGCTGCGAGGAGCTTCTTTGCACATTCACGAGAACGGTCATCGATTTTCGGGTAGAACGCACTCAGCACGCGTTCGGGAATCAAATCTTCAGGCTTTGCTATTAGCACGGATTGGGTGCCATCAGGGTTGGAGAATTTCCGGTAGCTCGTGTTCGCAAGGGTCTCCACCTCCCCGAGAATATCAGGCTCTTCGTAGAAGTCTGTGGGATTTTTAGTGGGGTTGGATAGATTGCGCCTCATGCAGGACACGGAGTTTTATGAGCGGTTGCTGGGCTTGAGCAAGCCTTGGAAGGTCACGGATGTCACCATGGACTTGGCTGTTGGCGAAGTTCGGGTCAAGGTGGCCTGCGACACTACCGTCTGGGTGGGGGACGATGGCGTGCGTCTCCACGTCCATGGCAACGAACAGCGTTGCTGGCGGCATCTGGACACCTGTCAGTTTCGCACCCTCATCGAAGCTGCCGTGCCTCGTGTGCTAGACCCTTCCACTGGCAAAACACAGATGGTGAGCGTGCCTTGGGCGGGACCGCGTAGCGGATGGACTCTCATGTTTGAGCACTTTGTCATCCGGGTTTTGCTGGCATGCTCGACGCTCAGCGATGCGCTTCATCTCACCGGGCTCAACTGGCACCAGGCGCAGGGCATCATGCAGCGGGCGGTGGATCGCGGCTTGCAAAGGCGCAAGCTTGAGCAAATTGATTATGTGGGGCTGGATGAGAAGAGCTTTCGCCGGGGGCAGGATTACATCTCTGTAATGACCGATATTGTTGCCCAGCGGGTGCTGGAGGTGCAGCCCGGACGGGACACTGCCGCGGTGCTCAAACTTTGGGATTTGTTGCCTGAAGAGACCCGCCAGCAGGTGCGGGCAGCGACCATGGACTTTGGGGCAGCGTACGCAGCCGCGACGCGCCAGGCGGCACCGCAGGCGCTTGTCGTCTATGACAAATTCCATGTGAGCCAGTTGTTGAGCAAGGCGGTGGACACGGTGCGCCGTCAGGAGCACAAGGTCTTGATGGGGCAGGGTGATGACACGCTCAAAGGCTCAAGATACGCATGGTTGCGCGGGCTGGAAAAGATGAGCGATGAAGAGTTTTTGAACTTCCAGCAACTGGTGGAGCTTTCGCTGAAGACCTCGCGTGCGTGGGAGCACAAGGAGTTGTTTGCCGCCTTCTGGCAACAGCGCACAGCAGCGCAAGGAGCCAGCTTCTTTGCCCGATGGTTGAAGCGGGTGAATAGTTCACGCCTGGAGCCTGTCAAGAAGGCGGCACGCACCTTGAAGACCCATCTGCAAGGCTTGCTCAACTACTTCACCCACCCCATCACCAACGCTCTGACAGAAGGACTCAACAGCCGCATTCAACTGCTGAAAGCTTCGGCGCGGGGCTTTCGCAACTTCGAAAACTACCGCATAAGAATTCTGTTTTTCCTCGGTGCTCTGGACATGCTTCCTTCCCTGTCAAAATCCCACGGAAACTAACGAAGAACC
>DATHWI010000002.1 GCA_035460805.1 Verrucomicrobiia bacterium
AACGCGTCCTCATGCACCGTGTCATTAAAAAGGTAACGGAGGATATTGCTGACTTTAAGTTTAATACCTGCGTTTCTACCCTTATGGAGACGGTGAATGGCCTTACTGAGCTACCAGAACTACACAGGGATAGCTATTTCCAGCTTTTGACTATCGTTTCCCCCTTTGCGCCTCATATAGCAGAAGAGTTATGGGAAGAGGCGGGTGGTGCGGGCTTCTGCAGCCTTGCTCCTTGGCCGACCTGGAATCAAAGTTATCTGGTTGCCGCTACCTGGGAATGCCCCGTACAGGTCAATGGCAAGGTGCGGGTACGGCTTACCCTTCCTTCCACTATTGATGAGGCTGGGATCCGTTCTGCAGTAGAAAATGACCCTCAAGTTCAGCAGTATATTGCAGGTAAAGAGCTTATAAAGATGGTCATTGTGCCCGGCAGGCTCGTTTCAATTGTCATTAAGCCCTAACCCGTTGAATATCAGATTGAAATCTGATATATTCGTTAGGTCTAGCTACGCCTTGTAGCCAAATCGAAAGCTTTCTCATAAACTGTTCTCATGGCAACTCCTAAAAAGCGGCTCAGTCCTGTCCGCTCTGGCAACCGCCGCCGCAATCTTGGCCTCACCCTACCTGCAACCCAGGTATGCCCTTCTTGTAAGCAACTCATGGTTAAACACCAGGCTTGCCCTCATTGTGGCGCATACAAAGGTCGCCAGGTTATTGCAGCTTAACGCACACTCCAGTGGCACAAAATCGACACCTCTCCAGAACTGTCTGCATGCAGACGCTTTATGAGTGGGAATTTCGTGGGTATCCCGAGCTTGAAGATATTATGGCTCGGAATATCCAGGAGTTTGAGAAGGATGTCGACAAGACGTATATCCCCAAAGTAGTGCACGGTATCCGTGATAATTACGAGGAGATTAACGCCCTTATCGTAGAAGCAGCACCTGAATGGCCACTAGATCAAGTGGCTAAGGTGGATAAGAACGTCATCCGCGTGGCTATCTACGAAATGATCTACGATTCCGAAGAGGATGTTCCACCTCGTGTTTCTATTAACGAAGCAATTGAGATTGGAAAGACCTTTGGTGGCGAAAGCTCCCCAAAGTTTATCAATGGTGCCTTAGGCTACGTTTATCGTAAGTTTGAGGACAAGCTAAAGCCGCGCGACGCGCGCTAATATGATTGACTTTACCCCGCTGGAGGACCGGATCGGATATGTTTTCCGAGACCGCGATCTTTTGCAGCAAGTATTCATCCACCGCTCATACCTGAACGAGCACCGCGCCTTTCCTCTTGACCACAATGAGCGGCTAGAGTTTTTAGGTGATGCCGTATTAGAGCTAGTGGTGACAGAGCATCTCTATAAGACCTTCCCTAACCCTGAGGGCGAACTTACGACCTTCCGCAGCGCACTCGTTAAGGGTGAAACATTGGCAACCATTGCTAATGACCTAAACTTCTCCGAGTACCTTATGGTCTCCAAGGGTGAGGAAAAGAGCGGAGGCAAGAACAAGGCCTACCTTTTGGCAAATGCATTGGAGGCGTTCATTGGCGCACTTCACCTAGATGGTGGCTATGAGGCGGCTGAGAAGTTCATCCACCAGTGCGTTCTTAACCTACTGGAGAACATCCTGGCTAATAAGCTTCATATCGACCCAAAGAGCCGGCTGCAGGAGTATACCCAGGAACACTTTGGCCAGACACCTATTTACGATGTTATCTCTGAGACCGGCCCTGACCATGCCAAGGAGTTCTCCGTGGTGGTGCGGATTGGTGACCGGGAGCTAGGCCGTGGCTTAGGTGCCAGCAAGCAGGCGGGCCAAGTGGCTGCCGCAGCGGAAGCCTTGGCAGGACTCGAATAAAAAAGGACCCTTACGAGGGTCTTTTTTTTGGGTAAAGAGATTACTCAATATGCCAGTTGGCAAAGCCCCAGTCCAAGAGCTTGCGTGTCTCTTGCGCAGACGCTTCCTTGGTCTCTGCATAGGTGCTGAGGACAACGGCAATAAGCTTCATGCCATTGCGTTCTGCTGCGCTGAGGAGACAGTGCCCGGCTTCTGGGGTGAACCCAGTTTTGCCACCAATTACGCCTTCGTAAAAGTAGTCAGCAACAAGACGGTTTGAGTTGCGGAGGTCGTGCCGGATGGTGCCTGACACATTAGTAACGGTAACGCTTGGCGTGCTGATGATGGCCTTGATAACAGAGTCTTGCGTCGTGTGATGTGCCAGTTTCGCCAAATCGAGGGCGGTACTATGGCCGGTATCGTCTAAGCCCGCTGGGTCTGCGTACTTTGTGTTAGCCATTCCCAGTTTGTTGGCAGTGGAATTCATCTCTTCTACAAAGCGGGCAACGCGCTCTTCACGGGGCGCGCTTGGGTTTGCGAGAAGGCGTCCGCCACCGTACTCAGCGAGGGCCATGGCTGCATCGTTCCCCGAAACAAGAAGTGCACCCTTAAGGAGGCTGTC
>DATHWI010000003.1 GCA_035460805.1 Verrucomicrobiia bacterium
CACACCATCTACGGTAATTTGCCCAGCAGTCGGTTCAAAGAAACGGAAAAGCAGCTTGACGATAGTAGACTTGCCGGCACCGGACGGCCCAACAAAGGCAACGCGTTTGCCAGGCTTAATATCCAAATGGACATCCTTCAAAATAGTACGGCCGTTTCCGTATGAAAAACTCACATTTTCGAATACGACTTCGCCTTTGGGCTTTGGAATAGCTACAGGGTTAACAGGCTCCTGGATAGTGACCTTTTCTTGGAGAATCTTAGAAATGCCTTGCAGGTCGGTCAGGTTGTCCTTGAGCTGGCGGTAGATAAAGCCAAGTGTGCTGATAGGCGCTGTCAGGCGGACGATGTAGGTACTCAGTAACACGAGGTCACCTACTGTAAGAATGCCAAAGCTGGCCTGGTTCACTGCCAGGTACAGTGTGCCACCCATACCCGCTACCAGAATAAGTGCTTGGCCACCGGCAACGAGGGCAAAAACGCGGTTAGAGGTAACCCCGGCGCTGTACCAGGTCCCAATGAGTGGTTGGTACTGCTTTTTGAGCCACGGCTCGTTATTGAAATATTTAACAGTGTCGATGTTCCCAATGCTGTCTATTTCGTGGGAAGAAACATCGTCTTCTGCTTGGTTGGCGGCGATGCGCCACTTTTGGCGCTTCTCGGTTGCCCAGACGGTGAACGCGGTGTACACGACTACTGTTCCAAAGGTAATAAGGGCGTAGACCGGGGAGTACAGGTTGAGGAGCAGGGTTGTAACAATGATGAGCTCCACAAAAGTAGGGAGCAGGGAAAGCACCATGATGTCCATGAGGAAGGCAAAGGCGCGGCCACCACGCGTCAAGCGTTTACTGAGTGCCCCAATCTTCTGCTCGTGATGGTAGGCGACAGGCAGGTCTAAGAGGTGCTTGTAGAGCGTCTCTGACATGCGGCGGGAAATGCCCTGTTCGGCGGGGGTAAAGAAATAGTCGCGGAGAAAATCGAAAATTATTTGTCCCAGACTCAGGAGGAAGTACATTCCAAGGAAGCCAACGATGGCGGAGAAAGGACTCTTTGCTGCCAAGCCATCGATTACCTTTTTCAGCCAAATTGGCTCAAAGCTGGCAAATGTCCTTCCGGCAATAAGAAGGACCAGGCTCAAGATTATGAGCGGAAGGTAGGGCTTGGCGAAGCGCGTTAAGTAAAGTGCGGAGGTATTTTTGGTTTTTTCAGGCATGAGTAGCAATTAATAACTGATTTACTGTGCTGGGTTTTGAACGGAGAGTCAAGCTGGTGTGGTGAATAAAAAAGCCGTTCGAGTAATCGAACGGCCGTGGTTCCAGCCTACCTAGCTCTGGGGCTCGTTCCTGAAAAGGAAGCCTCCCGTGATTCGCATAACAGCCCGGTGCTCCTCAGTAAGCTTTACGCCCTCGGTATCGGTGAGGAACTTGGCGTGAGTGTACATGGCCCAGAGGAGGCATTCGGGGTCGTTTGGATTGGAGAGGTTTGCTTTCTCAAGGAGGAATTTACGTTTTTCCACATCTTTCTTTTCCTCCTCAATCAACCGGGCAGCTTTTGCGAGGCGCTGTGCCTCTACTTCCTGCCCCCTCTTAAGCGCCTCCAGGCGCTTAACCTCTGCACCTTCTGCTTCTTCCAAGCGTTTGGTTTCTGCCTCGATGTACTCGGTGAGCAAGACAACTTCGAGTTCAAAGAATACTCGTGCGCTCCTAGCCCTTCTATGCCAATCCTCCAGGCGAACCTGCTCTTCTTCGGGCAGGGTTTTGTAGCCTGCAAGTTGTAGGCAGATAGAGGCTACATACTCCCGGGTCACTAGCCTAAGGGAATATGCCTCTTCAAGTGATGTCGGTATCTCCCGCTCAATACCCTCAAGGGGTTGGCGTCGTTCAATTGCTTCGCGAACTTTTGCTAAAAAACTCAAGTGTAGTCTCCTTGGACGGGCATTTAGGCGGCCAAGCCTCATTGCCCTATCGAACAGAAGGACACTAGCATTTCCCAGAGTACTTATCAATGCATTTAGCTTGGCTTTTTTTAATCTTGCCCTTCTCCTATAGATTGACGAACTTAGATCCATATGATAGAAGAGGGAGTCCTGTTGCGGGGTTTTCTGGCAACAAAGATGGTGAGAACTTTGGCACGACACAACACAGTACTCTTATATTCTTTTGTTCCTCACTTTATTCAAGGTGAGACACCTTCGGGTGAGTACCTTGTCCGACATGAGGATGGCCACTTGGAAATGATCTTCTGGATTCACTACAAGGGCCACAGAGATCCAATCATCATCGGTATGACGGAGGAAACGTTTGAGCGCGGAAGGTTGTCTGAATCAGACTTCGTTGCCTGCGCACGGGGCTTGCGTCAGCAAATGCGCAGGCAGGAAGATGTACATGGTTACAACCTGCCTCGTTATCAGGAAGTTCTGATTCGTCCTATACGGGCGAAGCTTAACCAGGCATGGGGACTAGGCCGGGCGTACATCATCCTTCGAGTGCCCCTCATTAACCCAGACAGTAACAAGGAGTG
>DATHWI010000004.1 GCA_035460805.1 Verrucomicrobiia bacterium
AATAGACAGGAAAGCAGGAAACGGAGGAAGAAGATCAGGCTTGCTTAACCACAAAGACTCCAGGACACCAGGTTTCTAACCCGGATTTTCCAACTTCCTGTTATGGGTTGATCTTCATGCGCACCACTTCTAATCACACCCAATGAGGACGGCGGGTTAAGGATTAATAGAGGCATATCCGCCGCCGGAACAGGGGAAGCGACGTAATTCGCAATGGCTTCGTTAAGTTTCTTGGACCAGAGTGCTCGCCGTCTACAGGATACCCCAGGCGTCCTTCTTCAGGCTGTCCCTCGCCAACCCCGGTATCTGCAACAGATATGAGGGAGATGTGCATGAGTCAGAGTTAACCCTGATCATTTCATTAAATTGATTGCATTGATTTGTGTGACATCATACTCTGCCCGGCAATACTGGAAAATTTCTTGTCTCAGTCCCATTCACAGCTTTCCTGCGACTGCTCTATATGCCGTTGATGCTTCTTGTAATAATTGTATTCGGGCTGGGACTGGGGGGCACATTATGGAGAGGGCTGGATAATCCCAACAGTGTGCGCACGATGACGGTAGAGCAGTTTTATAAGGAGACGCCGCAGCCTGTCCGGGGCTTTGTGGAGCTGACGGATGGCGAACTGGATATGAGCACCTCCGTGCTCTACCTTAAGGGCACCGAACTGTGCCTCTACATTCCCCTGAAGCCCCGTGGTGCTCCTGTTGAAAAGGCGAAGGTGTTGGTGGTTAACGACAATAAGGTGGATGTCGCCTTCTACACTGAGATGCGCAGGAAGGCGAACAAGCCCGATCTCGCGGAGTGGACCGCCAAGAACCAGGACAAGCTGCTGCGCCCCGTGGCTTCACTGAAGGGCAGGCTGGCCAAGCCGTATAACAAGGTGAAAGACGCCGTGGAGGCCGCGAAGCAACCTATTACTGCGGATTTTATCACGCTGGATCCCAATGGGGCCGCGGACATGCGCCTCACTTTCTGGGCCGCGCATATTTTGCTTGGCGCCGGCATTACCGCTTCTGTTTTCTTTATGGCCTATGTAGTCATTGGGCCGAAAACAGATCTGCTGGGTGTACAATGGCGCAAAGACAAGCGCGGAATCATTGGCTCTGCAGGACTTACGGACGAGGAGTTTTTTAGCTCGCTCCACAACGGTACGGGACGGGTAGTCGACTACAGCTATACCTTGTCTGCGATCGCTGTTTCCATGGGTTTGCATTCCGGCCTGCACTACAGGAGGAGCTATCTCGCAGGGGTGCTGCAGAGTCTGCCCTACTCGTTCGTCAGCCTGTTCTTCGGCTGGTGGGGATTTCCCTGGGGGCCGCTCTTCACGATCAGTGCTCTGGGCATTAACCTGACCGGTGGAAACAACAAAACGAAGGAGTTTCTGGACGATGTGGCCACACTGGCCAGGGGCGAAACTATAAAGCGGCCTCGCAGATCCTTTTTCCCCTGGTAAAGCAGGAAAGCTTCAGCAAAGGCATTGCCACTTAACGTGTTACAATGTAGCCTGGAAGGCTTTATAAGAATCAGCTTCGCTTAACCTGCCGATCTTCATGCCCTTTTTGTTGGTTATTCTCATTCTGGTTGGACTATGCAGCGGAGCTACGTATCTGGGATCAGGAGAAGATCCCAAAGACGCTCGTACGCTGACGGTTGATCAATTTTACAAAGAACCGGTGCAGCACCACGGCTTTGTGGTTCTGACCGAGGGCCAGCTCAATCTCCTTTACGCCCAGCTTTTCACCAAAGACGACAACTATACGCTCTATATTCCACTGGTACCGCTGGGTTCTTATCAGGAGGACGCGAAGGTTTTAGTGAAGTCCACGAACGAAGCGGATATTCGGCTGGCTCGGGAGATGCTGACTCTAACTGCTGACAATTACGAGGAATGGCGGGACAAAAATCATGATAAGCTGCTGAGGGCGGCACCCCGCGTGTCAGGTAAGCTGGAGAAACCCGGCTATGCCGTCAGCGAGCTTTCCAGGGAGCGTAATAACCTCATTGATGCCAAGGTTGCGACGCTGGATACCGAGGCAACCAGCACCATGCAGTCGAGCTTCATCTGGGGATGTGCTTTCCTGGGCATGGGCACCTGCGCCTCGTTGCTCTTTCTGGTTTATGTCATTGGCCCTAAAACGAAACTGCTGGGCAAGTGGTACCTTGAGGATAGGCGCGGCATCATTGGCTCTGAGGGAATCAGTGACGAAGACATGCTGAAATCCCTGAGCAGCGGCTCCGGCAAGCTCGTTCTATATGCCTATACATTTTCGTTCGGTATTGCCACCATACAATACAATTCCCCACCGCACTATCAGACCAGCTATACAGCTTCGATTATACAAAGCCTGCCCTATAGTTTTGTCACTCTCTTCTGCGGCTGGTGGGGATTTCCCTGGGGGCCTGTGTATACACTTAGCGCC
>DATHWI010000005.1 GCA_035460805.1 Verrucomicrobiia bacterium
AGCTAAAGTAGCCGACCCGCCACAAAAGGCTGGGGTTGCTCTCAAGAGAGCAACGGATCTTCCAACTTCTGGGACTTCAGATTGAGACTCAATCTTGTCCCGACAATGAAGATTGGGTGTCGTGAGACACCTGGTCATTAAAGTCGGTGTCAACGATTGAGTTTTTTGTTGCCCGGAAGAGAGGGGATTCAACGATCTTTGAAAGTTTGATTCTGGAGTTTGTCACACGACTCCGTTGAAAGTACAAGGCCGAAGTTGCACGAAAGTGAAGCGACGGGCTTGAAACTGGAAGCGGACGAACAAATTCAGAACGGTCAACAATAGATGCCTCGATAACCGAGATCGCCGCAAGGTGATTGAGGGGAGCTCGAGGCAGACGAAAAGCAAAAATTGAATTGTGCGTTATACGTCAGATCTTTGATTTCAACAATTATATAGACTGAACAAACCCTGCGAAAGCTGCCGACCTTCGGGTTGAGGTGAGTAACAGGTTATGAACAGTCAGATTTAGTAAGCAGCTTTAGCAGCTGTCTTACGCAAACTTTGGGGCTTAATTGCCTCATCCGTTTTTCACGGAGAGTTTGATTCTGGCTCAGAACGAACGCTGGCGGCGTGGATAAGACATGCAAGTCGAACGGGATATTATTTGTAGCAATACAAATGATGTCCAGTGGCGTAAGGGTGCGTAACACGTGGGGAATCTGCCGAGAAGTGGGGGATAGCTCGTCGAAAGGCGAATTAATACCGCATGTGGTTAGGGGAGACATCTCTCCGATACCAAAGCCGGGGCAACCTGGCGCTTCTTGATGACCCCGCGGCCTATCAGCTAGTTGGTGAGGTAACGGCTCACCAAGGCTATGACGGGTAGCTGGTCTGAGAGGACGACCAGCCACACTGGAACTGAGACACGGTCCAGACACCTACGGGTGGCAGCAGTCGAGAATTTTTCTCAATGGGGGAAACCCTGAAGGAGCGACGCCGCGTGGAGGATGAAGGTCTTCGGATTGTAAACTCCTGTCATTTGGGAACAATTGTCATCCGTTAACTGCGGGTGGCTTGATAGTACCAGAAGAGGAAGAGACGGCTAACTCTGTGCCAGCAGCCGCGGTAATACAGAGGTCTCAAGCGTTGTTCGGATTCATTGGGCGTAAAGGGTGCGTAGGTGGCGCCATAAGTCAGGTGTGAAATCTCGGAGCTCAACTCCGAAACTGCACTTGATACTGTGGTGCTGGAGTACTGGAGAGGAGATTGGAATTTACGGTGTAGCAGTGAAATGCGTAGATATCGTAAGGAAGACCAGTGGCGAAGGCGAATCTCTGGACAGTTACTGACACTGAGGCACGAAGGCCAGGGGAGCAAACAGGATTAGATACCCTGGTAGTCCTGGCAGTAAACGGTGCGCGTTTGGTGTGGGAGGATTCGACCCCTTCTGTGCCGGAGCTAACGCGTTAAACGCGCCGCCTGGGGAGTACGGTCGCAAGATTAAAACTCAAAGAAATTGACGGGGGCCCGCACAAGCGGTGGAGTATGTGGCTTAATTCGATGCAACGCGAAGAACCTTACCTAGCCTTGACATGCATCTCTAAGTCGGTGAAAGCCGGCGACCATAGCAATATGGAATTTGCACAGGTGCTGCATGGCTGTCGTCAGCTCGTGTCGTGAGATGTTGGGTTAAGTCCCGCAACGAGCGCAACCCCTGTGAACTGTTGCCACCGGCCTTCGGGCCGAGCACTCTGTTCAGACTGCCCTGTGAAACGGGGAGGAAGGTGGGGATGACGTCAAGTCAGCATGGCCCTTACGGCTAGGGCTGCACACGTACTACAATGCTCAGTACAGAATGAACCGAAACCGCGAGGTGGAGGAAATCCATAAAACTGAGCCCAATTCGGATTGGAGGCTGCAACTCGCCTCCATGAAGCCGGAATCGCTAGTAATGGCGTATCAGCTACGACGCCGTGAATACGTTCCCGGGCCTTGTACACACCGCCCGTCACATCATGGAAGTCACTTGTACCCGAAGTAGGTGCGCCAACCGCAAGGAGGCAGCCTCCTAAGGTATGGGTGGTAACTGGGATCAAGTCGTAACAAGGTAGCCGTAGGGGAACCTGCGGCTGGATCACCTCCTTTCTAAGGAGAAATGCCTTCATTCCTCACGGAACTGGCATAGGTCGATCGCTAATGTCTCCTGGAGTCCCTTAAAAGACTCCCTGGAAACGATGCGACCCTAAGACTTCGGTAACGAAAGAAACCGGAGCATCAGAGATTTGAAACGGTAGCGCACAATTCAGTTTTTGCTTCAATTCCCGATGCGTCTGGCAGCGGAAACAAATGTTCGAACTCACTTACACCAAACCCTTTGGGGGCATAGCTCAGTTGGTAGAGCGGTAGCTTTGCAAGCTATAGGTCTGGGGTTCGAATCCCCATGCCTCCACCAAAGCGCCGCAAGCGCCGCGATTCCCAGGGGCGTGTAGCTCAGTTGGTTAGAGCATGCGCTTGATAAGCGCAGGGTCGCAGGTTCGAATCCTGCCACGCCCACCATCGGATCCGAGGAAAGGACAGTGAGGTAAGAAGAAGCGAATGAAGCAAACAACGACCGTTTTGAGTCTGGCCAAAGGCATAAACTCCTGAATCCAAACACAGCCCCGGGCCTTCAGGCCCGCCGGTTCTTTGACATCTACATACAGTAAGTAAATAACAACTTTGAAAGTTGAGTCTGAAATTCGGCCGTCGCAAGACGGCCCGAGAATTTCAGTTATCACAAATTTCCCGCGGCTCTTCGGAGTCGTGAGGATACGATTGATCAAGCTACAAAGAGCACATGATGGATGCCTTGGTGCCAATAGGCGAAGAAGGACGTGATAAGCTGCG
>DATHWI010000006.1 GCA_035460805.1 Verrucomicrobiia bacterium
TTAAGAAAGCGGCACCCAAGTATTCTACCGAATTCGACCACCACATACAGAAGCAAATTCCCGAACGCAAAGAAAAGTTCGGCTAGTGCATTTATCGAGTTCCCGCACCTATCAGTTCTGACGGGTGTAAAACCGACAACCGCCCCCTAGAATCGCCCACAAACAATACTAATCAGCCAACAATAAGAAATACCGAGTCATCCGGAGGTGATCCTTCGGATGAGTTTTTTTGTTTGCTGAGTCGATTCATTCCGCAGCATCGTATTTCTTTTTATAACGGCTGCCCTCAACAAGCCGTTGTAACGCTCTCTCCCACCTCTACTATCGGGATGAGCAATGGTCAGCCGCTCGTCACTGTCAAACTAACTGATTGCATCCTTACAACCTTGTAAATATCTGAATGAGGTAGTAGCCTTTTCGTGCGTTCTCAACAAGCCAAAACCAACAATGAAGATATACCGCTCAATCAAGGAACCAACAAGGGAAAACCTTAACTGGGAAGAACGTTGGAAAGGTGCCGATCAAGGACTTATTACTTGTTGGGAGACTGGGCGAAATAAGAGGAGAGAAGCTCCAGAGCTTGCGTCTCAGGCGTGCGCGGGTCAGCTAGTCATACTGCCTTGGAAGGGCGGTGTGGAAAAAGCAATAAAAAAGAAACAGAAATACGGAACACTTTTTTACTTGGCAATGTGGCAAGGCTTGCGCGGTGAAGACCTCGACATTGATCTGGACTCCGAGCCTGTCTTAACTTGCTCGGTAACAGGTATGACGGTCGTTTTTACTGGTGAATATAAGAAGTACGCTGAGGCCTAACCCCCGTGCAATTTTCTGCCATTGACGTCGAGACGGCCAACCCATGCATGGGATCAATCTGTCAAATTGGCATAGCGAGATTTGAAGGAGGTCAGCTTGTTGAGGAATGGGTAACGCTAGTCGATCCTGAGGACTATTTCGATGACGTTAATGTCTCTATCCATGGCATAGGCCCGAGCATGGTGAGAGGCAAGCCCAAGCTCCCGGATGTTGCCGACAATCTACGTAGGCTCCTAGAATCCACGGTCAGCGTTTGTCATACACACTATGACCGCATCGCATTAACTTGCGCCTTCGCTAAGTACGGACTCCAACCTATTTCAACTTCGTGGCTTGACTCAGCCCGAGTCGTTCGGCGTACTTGGACGGACTTAGCATATAAGGGTTACGGTCTAGCAAATGTTTGTAATCGGATTGGCTACGAGTTCAAACACCATGACGCGCTCGAAGATGCAAAGGCCGCTGGCTACGTCTTGCTGGCAGCAATGAGAGAGTCACAGCAGGACTTGGAGGCATGGAGTAAGCGGATAAACCAACCCTTATTCCCAGAGCTTTCATCGCAAGGTGCTGCTATCCATCGAGAAGGGAACCCCGAGGGAGACCTGTACGGCGAGGTACTGGTATTCACTGGTGCGCTTGAGTTACCTCGTACTGAAGCTGCAAACCTTGCCGCAAGTCTTGGATGTGAGGTTGCCTCAGGTGTTACCAAGAAAACAACAATTCTCGTTGTTGGTGACCAAGACATAACGAAGCTCGCAGGGTACGAGAAAAGCTCCAAGCATCGTAAGGTTGAGGAGCTTGTGGCTGCTGGTATTCCGATCCGCATAATTACGGAATCGGACTTCAAGGTTTTATGTGCTGGTACTTAATCTGACTTCACTCCTTGAATGCCTCGGCCTCAGGCTTGCAGCTGGTTAAGCTGCGGCCCCATCGTGCAACAAAAAAGGATAGGGGTGATATAGCCGCTAGCCAGCGTATGCGATCTCGAATTCAACCATGGTAACAAAACGACTACCCTTGACTGGTTTCCATGCCAGTATCAGGTTTGATTTTTCGTTCAGTTCCTGGATGGCAGGTTTGATCACACGCCGTGCAATTTCAGAGTATCGCTTATAGGGGAGATTCATCTTGCGGACAAGATCGTTCAGATTGACCTTCAAGGTTTTGGAATTGGGAGCCTGAACAAGTATTTCGTAGAGCTGGATACTGTACAAAGAGCTTAGGGAGTTGATGATTGAAAGCGCACTTCTTTTATTA
>DATHWI010000007.1 GCA_035460805.1 Verrucomicrobiia bacterium
TTCCGGCACTTCTCACTTGTCTGTTGGCCCGTCCACGTAGGCAATGAGACCATTGGAACCGTGTATGCCCTCCTTGAACATACTTCCGCTGTGCGGCATACCCAAGAACACCACGCCCTGGACCGCGAGCTACTAGGTCTCCAAGAAGCTCTCGTGAAGAGCCTGGTGGCCACTTCGCCCAACCCTGAAGCTGAGGAGCTTTTGGAGCTGACCGCAATCCTGCAAAATCAGCACCGTCCTCACCCCCACCGCACCCCCGAACGGTTTGACCTCGTTCCCCTTGTGCACGCAGCCATTGATGAGTATCGTCCACTGCTACGCAAGAAACATGCAACCCTTACCGCTACCCTGCCTAATAAGTTGTATGCAATTGGCTACCATGACCACGCCCTGGAGGCGCTCAAGCTCCTATGTACAGCTGCCGTGGAGCATGCACCCGCACAAGCCAACCTCCGTGTCACCTTGGGTAAGAAGGGGAAGCGCGCCACTTTCTCGTGCACCATTCCTGGTCACAAGGTAAACGCCACCCGCATCCACGAAGCATTCGCCTTGAAAGGGAAGGGACGAAAGTCCGGGTCCCTCCGCCTGGCCGTTGCCCGTATCCTCATGAGCCAGCAGCATGGCACTCTCACCCTCACGGTGGATGAGGACGGTCTTTCTGAAGCACATCTCTCTTTTGTCGCCGCGCCAAAATAACGGCTGAAATACCGACGAGCTGTAAGGTGGTCAGGCTGAACGGGTCAGCCTGTTTTTGAACATCTTTTTCCCTATAAACCACCTCTCTTTTTGAAGTGAGAGGAAAGCTAGCAAGGGCATATTTGCCCGGTACCGGCGGGTCCCAAGGCGTTGCTGGGACGACAGGCGGCGGCACTTCGGGCTCTTCATGGCTAGGCCCCTCTTCTGAAGGCCGAGCAACATATGCAAAAGATTCCTGCCTATCCTTTTCCAACGTAAACGTAGTAATAGAACCATTGCCTTGCCACCATCGGACTTCGGTTGTAGCAAGGGCCGTGATGACAATGCGGTACTCCCCCTCCTCCTCCGGCGCCAACATCCACACACTCTCAGGGTCGTACAGCACAGCAACGCTTTCACTAACGCCTGCATTTCCTGAGTCCATAATGAGCCCAGATGGAGTTGTAATTTGCACCGTGACAGGGCAATCAACCAGGAACCAAAAAATGTTGGCTGTGTTCCGTGCCGCGCCACGGGCAGGTGCCGGAGGCGGTGGAACATGGGCGGGATAGAGAAGGTTAAATATCCTACCCGCCGCCAGCTCGGGAAGGTCTGCATGCCAACCGGTAAGACGCAGCGCGCTCACGCCTTGGAGCTCTGAGCTGGAAACTAAGACGGTCCCATCACCATCGCCATAACGCTGGATAGAAGTTACCTGCCCATCTGGCCATAACGGGTGACCCTTGTTACGCGGCCCCACCGCCAGCTCACCAGGCGTCTGCTGGCCTGTCCCAGAGACAGCGAGGGTGTACGGCACTCTTTCATGAAGGAGAGCAAGGTCTTGGTTCAAGCGGGAAAGGTGGACATTTGGGCTTTCCACTAACGACTCGTACGCACCTTCCCTGAATAAAACCGGCCCTGTTGGAAGAAGGCTCTGCAGGGACGGAAAGAATGTCCTCACTGCCATGACGTCGCTATCAACGCGATGGGCATATTTGTACTTATAAAAACGGAGGAGCTGGTTCATGACTTCCCAGTCAGTAGGAAAAGAAGCGCCCTGCCATGCCCCATACGACTTAACCGAGCCCGCATTAGGCGTACCCAACATTACCAATCCCGCCACGTCGCCGCGGTAGGAAGAAGACTGGATATAGCTTCGGGAGACTATCCCGCCAAAAGAGTGGGCGACCAAGTACACACTACTCACCTTGCCGTTTTGCTTAAGTGCATCGAGGGCAGGGATAAGATAATCCCGCACAATAGTGTCCGGTGGTCGGCGCCAATCGTAATAAGCCACACCCGTCATGATTTTCCGGTCACGCGCCTCTTCCAAGAAAGCGTCGTAAGATTTTGTCAGGAAAGGAGTGAAATACCACCCGTCACGCAATGGCGCATCTGGGCTGGGGTTAAGTAAGAAAGAAAGGTTCATGGAGGCACCATAACCCGGCACAAAGAGCAGGGCTGGCTCTGGCGGTTTGCAGCCAGGATCCAACCTCGCCTCAACCGACCTTTGGAAAACGCTCGTTGGAACAAGGTGGCAGCCATCTGCGGTGGACCCACCAATAAAATTAATACCCTTGTAACCATCCAAGAGAACCACCACTTTTTCATTTTTTATTTGATGTTTCCTGGGAAGGGTCAGCCCCTGCAACCAAACTTCACCCACTTTTCCCTGGAATACCAAGCCAGCCTCTACGGTCTCCAAGAGGGGAGTGATTATACGGACTGTGCGGATGCTTACGTCTTTTCCCTGCGGGATAAACGTTATGGTAGAAGCTTGAGCATCCCTTACCGTAACGTGGTCCAGGCTGGAGGAGGCGCCGAACACCAAACGCTCAGTATTACCGATGATATGGAGATACCTAAGTTCAACCCCGCCCTGGAGGGAGATTCCCTTCCACTCCCCTGCCAGGAAAACTTCTGCGCCCGGTCTTCCTTCTACCCGCAATGAACCCTTGCCACTAATGCCGCCCTGCCCTGTAAAAAAGATACTTACAGACCCAGTGAGGGTAAGCGTAGCCCCCTCCTCAACAGAAATGTTCCTATAGGTATAAGCGCCTGCGGTAAGGCGTTTTTCGCCACGCACCGTAAGGTCTAGGCCTTCGGCGGCCTGCACATGAGGTATGAGGAAAAGGAAGATAAAAATAGCTCGCCACATAGGACGAGCATACCCACCCGGCATGACCACCAAGCCTCAACCAAATGATTTTAATCCACCCGCTGGATATGGGAGAGCCAGAGCCGCCGCGGGGCAATAAGCGGCTTATGCGCACCGTTAAATGTACTGCAACGGGCGCAGAAGAGCTCCAAAAGCCAGGCCTGGCGAAGTGTCACGTTTTTGCTCATGATCTCTATTTCTGCGAGGAGCTCCAGTGCATAGTGGGCAAAATGAGCGCGGGGGCCGCCCACCTCACGCTTAAAGTGATTTCTCAACAAAGCAACCAAACCAAAGTAAGCACCTTCATCGTCTTTTTCCCACCGCCTGGCCAAGCGGCGCGCTTCCATCCACTTCCCCGCCTGAACGGCGTTGATAATTTCAAAGGGACTGACTGAATCCAATACCATCCCTGCGGCACGCTCAATATCAGGCAAGCTGAGGATGTTCCCCTGCATTAAAAGCACCGCACTATCTACCACTTGTTGGACAACCCAGGTCCGATGGTCGTGCAGGACGCTGTCACCGGTGCGAATCTTGCCTTCAATGCGTTGCTGCCTCTCCACCTGCATAAGGTGGCGCTCCAACCAACGAACTGCTTCAGGCTGTGCCTCAACACCCGCCTCACGCAGCGCCTGCTGCACCAAGGACCGGTCAGAACCCGCCGTAAATACTTTTACCTCGGCCTGCTTTTTTTCCTCGTGTTCAGCAAACCAAGTTAACAGGGCGTTAGAAGGTGGCAAATGCCTGTCTTCCCAAAAGACTACCGTAACCGTATCGGAAAGGGTGCTCAGTTGCCGGCTTAAAATACTCACCACCTCCTTTACGCGGGCAGCGGTGGCGCCACTAGTCAGCCGCTTCACGACCACCAGCTGTGGGGAGGCAAACAAGCTTTGAGTTTCCAAAGCCTGTCTCAACTGCTTGAGAAGCTCTTCGTGGGGGAGCTCATCGGCATGGAGGATGTACTGCGTTGTCTCTCCATATTTCTGCAGGAACACGCCTACCCAACGCTGCATCTCACGTTGGCTGCGGCGATTATCGTTCCCGTAAAATAAGTACAAACGCGGTTTAGCCATGACTCTTCTTTGGTAGGTGAAACCGTAATTCTTTTGAACTAATTACCACTTTACTCTCTGGATGCCGTGCCCGCACGTCACTCGATACCCGCGCCCGTTGAACCCGTTCGGCCCATCGCTCTAATGCAGGCCACCAGAGAAGCAGCTCTCCCAATCTTTGGAGGAGGAAACTTAGCATACCACGGGAAAGGGCTGGCTGGTGGAGCGGCAACCGCTCGCCAAACTCGTGCATCCATTGGTTTTCCGCTCGAAAAGCCTGATATGCGCGCCCATCAACGAAGAGAGGGATAAGGTTATGAAAAACACGGGCATGATAGGAGTCGTGCGGGGTGATCTCCACGAAGTCTTCTATGGCAAAACGATTGGCACAAATCATTCCTGCTTCTTTGTTGGGGCGGATTTTTAAACCCAAGAGAGCAACGACTGCGGTAACCAAAAAGCGACTCAGGAAGATGTGCCCCGTCTTCGTGACAATATACACATCGATGTCACTTTGTTGCCGGAATGTACCTGTCACCATTGAACCGTTCAACCCTACCATCCGCACAAACGGTACGCACCGGAGGACTGCAGCGACAAACACAGCGCGCCGCCAGTACCGCATCCAGGTGCGAGTATCCATCACTGCTTTTTGGATGCAGCCCGCTCTTGCCGGTCTAAGTCCCGGGTCTTGAGGAGCTCCCGCTTATCATAGCGCTTACGCCCCTTACCAATACCTATGGTGAGCTTGGCCCATCCACGTCGAAAGTGGATATCCAATGGGACAGCTGTTTTTCCTTTTTGGCCTATCTCATCTACTAACATACGAAGCTCCTTGGCATTAAGGAGGAGGGCACGCGTACGCTCTGGGTCTTTGGACAATGACAAATGCACCCCAATGACTACCGGCTTAGGGAGTTGTCCCCTACCTTGCATAAGGCGGACATACGCACCAGTCAGTTGTACCCGGTTAGCACGGATAGACTTAATCTCGTCACCCGTC
>DATHWI010000008.1 GCA_035460805.1 Verrucomicrobiia bacterium
CTCCACTTTTTAAAGAATAAAAGAGACGGGCAGGGGACAAGAGCAGAAGCCAAACCAGAAAGAAAGGCCTGTAGCTCAGTTGGTTAGAGCATGCGCTTGATAAGCGCAGGGTCACTGGTTCGAGCCCAGTCAGGCCTACCCTTGCAAGAGAAAGGGGTAAGAGGGAAAAGTAATGATAAACGTGTTTCGTTTCTGACGAACGATGACTTTTTGTTGTCCCCGCCTTAAGTGGTGGTGATGACGAAACCTCCAGGGGCTGGCCTTGCCACCCCGGGAGTTGTTCTTTGAAAACTATAGATAAAGCGGAATGTGCATCAGAACGAAAGGACCCGCACGGCCCTTTCAGGAAGATGACACATCTGCAACTTTAATGTTGAGGCGAATTGGAACAAAGAAAGTGTTTCGCTGTGAAGCGAGAGACTGGAAAGTGTTCTGTATGAGAACTTACGATATAAGCTACAAAGAGCGTACGGTGAATGCCTTGGCACCAGAAGGCGAAGAAGGACGTGGCCAACTGCGATAAGCTTCGGGGAGCGGTAGCACGCTTTGATCCGAAGATTTCCGAATGGGGTAACCCCGCACGATTAATCTCGTGTGACGTTCCACTGAATTCATAGGTGGATCGAGCGAAACCCGCTGAAGTGAAACATCTCAGTAAGCGGAGGAAAAGAAAGTGAAACGATTCCGTAAGTAGTGGCGAGCGAAAGCGGAAGAGCCCAAACCAGAGAGCTTGCTTTCTGGGGTTGTAGGGCTGCGACATGGTAGTGAAACGGTTAGACGAAAAGACTGGAAAATCTTTCCACAGAGGGTGAGAGGCCCGTAGTCAACAACCCGATCACACCTAGCAGTACCCTGAGTAATGCGGTGCACGTGAAACCCCGCATGAATCCACGCCGACCACGGCGTAAGGCTAAATACTAACTGGTGACCGATAGTGAACAAGTACCGCGAGGGAAAGGCGAAAAGAACCCCGCAAGGGGAGTGAAATAGAACCTGAAACCGTACGCTTACAAGGTGTTAAAGCCCGCAAGGGTGATAGCGTGCCTTTTGCTTAATGAGTCTGCGAGTTACTGTCCGTGGCAAGTCAAAGTGTCTTTGACACGAAGGCGAAGCGAAAGCGAGTCCGAAATGGGCGACAAACAGCCGCTGGCAGTAGACCCGAAGCGGAGGTGATCTACTCATGACCAGGATGAAGGTTACTTAACCGTAACTGAAGGTCCGAACCCGTGAAGGTTGAAAACTTCTGGGATGAGTTGTGAGTAGGAGCGAAAGACTAATCAAACCCCGTGATAGCTGGTTCTCTCCGAAATAGCTTGAGGGCTAGCCTTGTGTACTGACGGGTGGAGGTAAAGCACTGAATGGACTATGGTCCCTAACGGGATACTGAATCCAATCAAACTCTGAATGCCACCCGGTGCAACACAGGAGTCAGACGGTGGGGGATAAGCTTCATCGTCGAGAGGGAAACAACCCAGATCGCCAGCTAAGGTGCCCAAATACGGCTAAGTGGAAAGGATGTCAGGTTTCTTTAACAGTGAGGATGTTGGCTTAGAGGCAGCCATCATTTAAACAGTGCGTAATAGCTGACTCATCGAGAAACCCGGCGCCGAAAATGATTGGCGATAAGCCGTATACCGAAGCTGCGGATACTATGAAACCTAGGTTACATAGCATGGTAGGAGAGCGTTCTTGTTACTGCGAAGCGGAAGGGAAACCATCCGTGGAGTGACCAGAAGTGAGGATGCAGACATGAGTAGCGATAAGACAGGTGAAATCCCTGTCCGCCGTAAACCCAAGGGTTCCTGGGCAAGGTTCGTCCCCCCAGGGTGAGTCGGGATCTAAGGTGAGGCCGAAGGGCGTAGCCGATGACCAGCAGGTTCAATATTCCTGCACCACCGACATTTAACCCGGAATGACACAAGCAAAGAAAACATCGGCCCGTTGATTGCGGCCGTTTCGCAAGATCCAGGGAAGTGGCAACACGTCCTGAAGTGTTTAAATTGATTGTCGAGAAAAGTTCCGGTGTATACTAAGGTGCCCGTACCGTAAACCGACACAGGTGGGTGGGTAGAATATACCAAGGCGCGTGAGTTAAACTTCTTGAAGGAACTCGGCAAGTTAGCCCCGTAACTTCGGAAGAAGGGGCGCCGCGCAAGCGGCCTCAGTGAAAGGAGTCAACCGACTGTTTAACAAAAACACAGCTCTCTGCTAAGTCGTTAAGACGACGTATAGGGAGTGACACGTGACCAATGCGGAAAGATTAAGGCGAGGGGTCAGCCGCAAGGCAAAGCTCCGAACTTAAGTCCCCGTGAATGTCGGCCGTAACTATAACGGTCCTAAGGTAGCGAAATTCCTTGTCGGGTAAGTTCCGACCTGCACGAATCGTGTAACGAGTTGACTGCTGTCTCCAAGGAGTGCTCAGCGAAGTTGTAGTGGCGGTGAAGA
>DATHWI010000009.1 GCA_035460805.1 Verrucomicrobiia bacterium
ACCCTGTTGGTTTATTAGCAATCCGCTTTCGCCAAACAACTTTTTGGTCACCACCCCGGAACTATTGGGGTGACAACGATGATCGATAAATGTGATCAAACATTCGACCGTTAGTACCGGTAACCTGAAGATGTTTCCATCCTTACAGCTCCGGCCTATCAACCAGGTGGTCTACCTGGGGTCTCTCGCGAGTAAACTCGCATGGATTCCTTGTCTTGACATAGGCTTCACGCTTAGATGCTTTCAGCGTTTATCCGTTCCCGACATAGCTACCGAGCCGTGCCCTTAGCAGGACAACTCGTACACCAGGGGTCAGTCCAACCAAATCCTCTCGTACTATGGTTGAGGTGTCGTCAAGAATCCTTCGCACACAGCAGATAGGGACCGACCTGGCTCACGCCGGTCTGAACCCAGCTCGCGTACCACTTTAATTGGCGAACAGCCAAACCCTTGGGACCGCCTTCAGCCCCAGGATGTGATGGGCCGACATCGAGGTGCCAAACCGCATCGCCGCTATGGACGCTCGGATGCGATCAGCCTGTTATCCCCAGCGTACCTTTTATCCGTTGAGCTATGGCCCTTCCACACGGGACCACAGGATCACTTTGACCGCCTTTCAGCTCTGCTTGTGCCGTAGCACTCGCAGTCAAGCCCGCTTATACCAATGCGCTCGACGGACGATTGCCAACCGTCCTGAGCGGGCCTTTGTACTCCTCCGTTACTCTTTTGGAGGAGACCGCCCCAGTCAAACTAACCGCCTAGCACTGTTCCCTGCCCAGATTCATGGGTCAGGGTGAGATGACGAATGCAAACAGGGTGGTATTTCACCGTTGGCTCCCCCCGGGCCGGAACCCGGGGATCAACGCCTCCCACCTATCCTACGCAGTCCACAACCGGCATCAGTACCAGGTTATAGTAAAGGTGCATGGGGTCTTTCCGTCTTGCTGCGTGTAGACGGTATCTTCACCGCCACTTCAATTTCACCGAGTCTGCGGTTGAGACAGTAGTCCAGTCGTTACGCCGTTCATGCGCGTCGGAACTTACCCGACAAGGAACTTCGCTACCTTAGGACCGTCATAGTTACGGCCGCCGTTTACTGGGGCTTCGGTTGCCAGCTTCGGGGCGAACCCCTGACCGACTTCCTTAACCTTCCAGCACCGAGCAGGCGTCACTCTGTATACATCCTCTTGCGAGTTAGCACAGAGCTGTGTTTTTGATAAACAGTCGCCAGACTCACTTCCTGCGCCCTCTCCCGAAGGAGGAGGGTCCCCTTATCCCGAAGTTACGGGGAAAAATTGCCTAGTTCCTTAACCGCAGTTCTCTCGAGCGCCTTAGGATATTCTCCTCACCTACCTGTGTCAGTTTTAGTACGGGCAACTGTATTGTAGCCCATGCACTTTTCTTGGATCTTCCGTCCTTGACCGTCGGGAACAAAACGCCCGCGGAGATGATGGCTTACGCCACCCCCAAGGCCCACGTCTAATCGGGCCATCAAGCTTGGAAAACCACATGCATGAACATCAGACCTTTACAGCTGGTGCAGGAATATTAACCTGCCATCCATCCACTACGCCTTTCGGCCTCGTGTTAGGGTCCGACTAACCCTGGGCGGATTTACCTTCCCCAGGAAACCTTAGGTTTTCGGCGTGCAGGATTTTCACCTGCATTATCGTTACTCATACCGGCATTCTCGCTTGTACACGCTCCAGCACTCCTTACGGTATGCCTTCGACGCTGAGTACAACGCTCATCTACCACTCTTTCGAATTCGCTGCTTCGGTATCTTGCTTATTCCCGATCATTTACGGCGCTACTGTTCTCGACCAGTAAGCTATTACGCACTTTTTAAATGGTGGCTGCTTCTAAGCCAACATCCTGGCTGTCACAGAACAATAACTTCCTACCGAACTAAGCTAGATTTTGGGACCTTAGCAGGCGATCTGGGTTGTTTCCCTTTTGACCGCGAAGATTATCCCTCGCGGACTCACTCCCGAGATAGTCATTGAAGTATTCGGAGTTTGGTAGGGATGCGTAGGCGGGTAGCCCCACAGTCCCTTTCAGTAGCTCTACCCCTTCAATGTAGTTGCTCGAGGCTGCCCCTAAAGGCATTTCGATGAGAACCAGATATCTCCCCGTTTGATTAGACTTTCACTCCTCCCCGCAGCTCATGCCAGAACTTTTCAACGTTCACGACTTCGGTCCTTCTGACCCTTTTACGGGTCATTCAACCTGGCCACGGGTAGATCACGGGGTTTCGGGCCGCAATCCTGCAACTTAAAACGCCATCTTAAGACTCGCTTTCGCTACGGCTCCGGGGCTTGACCCCTTAGCCTTGCTGCAGAAATGCACTCGCCGGTCCATTATGCAAAAGGTACGCCGTCACACATTCCCCATTGCTGGGGCATAGTGCTCCGACCGCTTGTAAGTGTATGGTTTCAGGTACTTTTAACTCAGCTAATAGCTGTACTTTTCACCGTTCAATCGCCCTACTTGTTCACTATCGGTCATCGAGGAGTATTTAGCCTTGCCCGGTGGTCCGGGCAGCTTCACAAGGAGTTCCACGAGCTCCGTGCTACTCTGGAGAGCACATATTAACGGGGACCTTCGTCTTTCGCATACGGGACTTTCACCCTCTATGGTCTGACTTTCCAGACAGTTTTGCTAGACTAGGTTTTGTAACCCCTCAGTGCTTCCGCAACCCCAGTCCGAAGACTGGTTTGGGCTATGTCCGCTTTCGATCGCCTCTACTTACGGAATCAATGTCTTTTTCTTTTCCTGCAGGTACTTAGATGTTTCAGTTCCCTGCGTTCGCTCCATACACACTATGAATTCATGTGCAGGTAACCGGTTGTTACGCCGGCTGAGTTTCCTCATTCAGATATCTGCGGATCGACTCTTGTTTGCCAGATCCCCGCAGCTTTTCGCAGGCTACCGCGTCTTTCATCGCCTCTCGATGCCAAGGCATCCACCATACACCCTTAGTAATTTGATCACATTTATCGATCACCGTCATACTGGGCGAGCATGACAGCTTCCCTTCGTCAACAACCCGAAGGGCTCGATCAATAACGTATCTATCGCCAAAAAGGTGCTCGGCGATATCCGTCCGACGGAAAAACCCGGTTCTCAAAAGAACCTCGTCGCGATCAGCTAATCCTGGTAGACGCTGATCCGACTATTTGGACGGACATCGCGGATTGTTCAAGTCTATTCTTGACTAATAAACCTTGAACCTGTCATTCACTTGTCAAAGAGCTACGTCGTGTCTTTCTTGCGTCCGACACTTCGTCCCGTCAAGTACGGGTTAGGCCGCTGTCGCAACAGCAATCTAACTCAAACTCGGCGGTGCATTCACCTCGAACAGACCTGACTGTTCTTGGCTCGGTCGTCATCACCTCTCGGCGATGACCTTATTGGAAGGGGTCACTACCGACTACGGTGAGAAGGATCAGTTTGAAAGTTGCTCAAACTCGCGTGTTCCTTGCTGACTACCACTTTCCTCAACTTCGTCTCGCGGCTGGTTATTCCCAACTGCGGGTCGCGAAGTATAGATACTGTTTTCGTCGCGTCAAGGTCTGTTAGTGGAATTTTTCAGTTCCGCTAAGCACCTGATTGTCGGACCCCCGTGTCGCGGGAAGCAACTGGCTTCCCCAACGCGGGTCGCGGAATATACAGGCCTGATCCGCGATTGCAAGTCCTGTGAATAACCCG
>DATHWI010000010.1 GCA_035460805.1 Verrucomicrobiia bacterium
CTTTCAACTGCCAACCAGATTTATTCTGTATGGCGCGGCCTCAAAGAAGGGGAGACCTTTGCTGCAAACGGCATGGTGCTTCACGAGTGCTTCTTCTCCATTCTGGGGGGAGACGGAAATCCAGAAGGAACCCAGGTTAAAGAAGCCATCGAAGGGGAGTGGGGGAGTTGGGACCGTTTCGTAGAGGAATTCACTGCTACAGCTATGGCTGCACGCGGTTGGTCCATCCTTTCCTACGATTTTTCGGACAAGCGTTTGCACATTTATGCCGCTGACGCGCAAAACCATGGGGGAGTGTGGGGGAATGCGCTGTTGCTTCCGTGCGACGTGTACGAACACGCGTACTTCGCCGATCACGGTTCAGACCGCAAGGCATACGTTGAAGCTTTCCTGAAGAACGTAGACTGGAAAAAGGTGGATGAGCGCTTTACCTCTGTAAAACGCTAAAACGTTCTCCCCTGGCGGTATTTTCTTAATTTCTTTTAGCTATTTCTTGTAAAGGACTGTGCGAATGGCCCGCGATATTATTGTTTACGACATAGAGACCAAGGACACGTTTCAACAGATTGGAACCAGGGATCCCCGACGGTTGCACATCTCACTTATTGGTATGTATTCCTACCGTGATGACGAGTACCTAAGTTTTACCGAGGACGAACTCCCCCAGTTTTTCCGTCGTCTCGAGGACTGCGACCTCATTATTGGGTTCAACAACAAAGGGTTTGATGACCTGGTGGTGTCGGCTATGTTCCCCGAGATAACCAAGGTGCCTAGTTTTGACATCCTGGAGCAGGTTCATAAGTCCCTTGGTTTCCGCATTAAGTTGGATAATATTGCAGGTGCTACCCTGGGTTACGGCAAGAGTGGCGATGGCCTTAAAGCTGTTCGCCTCTATGCTGAGGGTAAGATTGAAGAGCTCCGGGAGTACTGTATGGATGACGTAAAGATTACCCGGGAAGTGTATGACTTTGCCAAGCGGAACGGCTTCCTGAAGTATGCAGATTTGGCCGGTGTCAAAGAGTTTTTGGTAGATTTCAGTAGTGCCGATAGGCTGGTGAACGAGTCAAACGGGCCAATGAACCTCAGTTTGTTCTAATAAAAAGAACCAGCCCACGGGGGCTGGTCTTTGGTATTCGGCAAACTAGGTGAACCTGAGCGCTGCCTTGTAGAAGGCGCGGTCTTCTCCAGGGGTATAGTGGTCCTGGATGAGCTCAACGCCGTTTTCGGTGTCTGTGTCGATTTCGAGCTTGGCATAGATTCCAACTCTCACTTCCTCTTCACCTTTATCGTAATGAGGTAGGAGAGCGAGGCTGTAGAGTCTGCCAGTGGTTTTGTCTTTCGACATCTGCCAATATTCAGACTTCCGAAGCCCGTCCAGGAGATCTTCACCAATTGGCTGCGCAAGCTCCTTCATGGTTTGGACCAGGTAGGGCTCTGCCGATGCAATGAGCTGGCGGATGTCTGCCTCGGTGGCGCTGGGCTCGTTGGTGACAACCACGATCACGTCTTCCCCATTGAGTTGGGTGTGAAGGAAGGGCATGACCTCTCGGTCTTTTCGGTAGGCGCCGAAATTGGTTCCCGCGCGGGGGACGAACCGGTTTCGCGACTCAGTGCTCATGCTTTTGGCGACGAACACTTCCACGAACGGCCAACTGCCGCCCTCTCCTCTGGTAAAAAGCTCTGTTGATATATTCAAATTGGAAAGTCCTCCTTAGGATGTGGGCACTTTATACCATAAAAGTGCCCATTTGTCAATGAGAAGGGCCCTTACTTGGGTGTAGATGGTTGAGCCGTTTTCAATGCCTCCAGGGGCAGGAGTGCGCACTTGAGACGTATAGGAGAGAGCGGGATGCCCAGCAGTTCGGCCACCTGATCAGTTGTCCAATCCTGACAGGTGGAAAAGGGTTTCCCCTGCAGCTCTTCTGCAAGTAGGTCGGCACTTGCGGCGCACACAGAGCAGGCACGGGTTTGGTGCCTGATCTCGGTTATTATCCCGTTAGCTACCCGGATCTGCCAGGTCAGTTCATCGCCGCAGGAAAGGTTGGCGCCTTCTGCTGTGTGAGTTGCGCCATCCACTGCCCCCTTAAACAGGGGGTTTTGCGAGCGGTCTATGATTTGTTGTTGGAATACATTAAGCATAGCCAAAAGGCACTAGGGCCTCTCTCAAAGCTTCTTCCAAGCGCGCTGCGTCCTCAGTGGAGTTGTACAACCCTACACTTACCCGCAGGGAGCCTGGTAGGTTACGTGCAGCGTGCAGGGGTTGGGCGCATTGGTGCCCGGCACGTACGCAAATATGTTTATCGGCTAGGAACTGTGCCAAATCGTGCGGGTGTACTTTCTCGTGGCTAATGGAAATTATCCCGCTACTAGGATGAGGGTCACCCAAGATGCTCACACCTGGTACTTTCTCGAGTGCTGCCCGGAGGACAGTACTTACTTCTTCTGTATGGGTGCGGACTGCCTCCATGCCAATTCGTTCCAGGTAGGAAAGGGCGGCGCCAAAGCCTAAAATGCCCTCAGTATTAGGCGAGCCTGCCTCCAGCCGCTCGGGAAGGGCGGCGTAGCTTGTCTCGGGGAGGGAGACCTTAGAAATCATGCCACCACCAGTGCGGTAGGGAGCAAGCTGTTCAAGTAGGGGTGTCCTCCCCCAGAGGAGTCCCACGCCACTTGGCCCGTACATTTTATGTGCACTGAGCACTAACGCATCACAGCCAAGCGTGCGGAGCGAAAGGGGAAGGTGCGCGGCAGCTTGCGAAGCATCCAGGAAAAACCAGGGACGTCTCCCCTGCTTACCTAGCAAGTTTTGAATTTCACCTACGGGAAGAAGCGTGCCAAAAACATTGGAAACAAGGCTAAGGCTAACAACCCGGGTTCTTTCACTAAGGCTCTCCCCTAGCTGTTCCAAGTCAATCTGGCCATTTTCCAGGTTCCGTATGAACAAAATCCGTGCACCACAGGTTTTTACCATCTCCTGCCAGGGAACAATGTTTGCGTGATGTTCGCTCTCAGAAAGGATAATTTCATCTCCTTCCTGGAGCGTGTGGGCTATACCATGTGCTAGCAGGTTCAGGGACTCCGTAGCGCCTGAGGTAAAAATGACCTCGCTTTCCTCTGGGGCATCAAAGAAATGCCAAGCCAGTTGGCGAATGGTGGCAATGGCAGAAGTGGCGGCTACCCCTGCTTCATACAAGCTGCGCCCTACAGGTGCGCACTCCTGTACATAGTACTGAGCTACACGCTCAATAACCTCGCGGGGCTTTTGCGTGGTAGCGGCACTATCCAGATAAAGAATATCGGGACGATGGCTAAAGAAGGGAAAGTCAGTCTTGTACATCGGAGAGGAATGCTTCAATGAGGAGTTTTTCAGAGTCTTCAGGCGAGAGCCCGCGGCTTTCTAGATAGAACAAATCTGTAGGGGTAATGGTACGTACGGTGGCCGCATGTGAACACTTTACCCCGTTATTGAGGATTTCCAGTGATGGGGTTGTCCAGCTTTGGGCTTTTGACCCAATGAGGAGGCTGTGATGGTTCAGGTACGACTCACACTCCCGGCTTCCTGGCTCAATGCGGATCATGCCGCGGTAGCGGGGACCTGCGGTGTCGCGCACAAGCGTTTTAATGAGGGTCTCTGCCTTGGTGCGTGGCGCATGGTGAACCACTGCCGTCTCCAGGGATGGCGTGTCAGTGTCTGTAGCTTCAACCAGCCCCACAATGAGTACTTGCGTGTCACTTTCCCGGAGGTGGAATGTATGCACCTGCTCCCCCTCCTCCTGCTTAATTAAGTAGCGGAAGGTCCCCCGAGGTACTTCAATGTCACGCTCAGACGGGCTGACAACAATGGTCTGAGCTTCAGAAATGGAGAGGCGCTTGGACTGCATGGCTATCCCACACTCCCTTCCATCTGGAGTTCAACCAACCGGTTCATTTCTACGGCGTACTCCATGGGGAGTTCTTTAACGATAGGCTCTAAGAAACCGTTCACAATAAGCGCACTGGCTTCGGCCTCGGAAAGGCCGCGGCTTTCTAGGTAAAAAAGCTGCTCTTCCCCCACCTTGGATACGGTGGCCTCGTGTTCTACTTGGGCTTGGGACTGCTGGATGTCCATAGTGGGGTAGGTATCGGACTCTGAGGCATCATCTAAGAGAAGGGCGTCGCAAACCACCTTGCTGGTCATGCCGTGCGACCGCTTGTTCCCCTTCACAATGCCACGGTACGATGTCCGGCCGCCCGTATGCGAGACAGACTTAGAGGTAATGAGGGAGCTGGTGTTGGGGGCTAGGTGAAAGATTTTACTTCCGGCATCCAAATGCTGTCCTTCGCCAGCCAGGGCAAGGGACAGAATTTCGGCGCGGGAACCTTCACCAATCAGGAAGACCGAAGGGTACTTCATGGTGATCTTGGAGCCAAGGTTGCAATCTACCCATTCCATGGTGGCGTTTTTCTGGGCAGTTGCCCGCTTGGTAACCAAGTTGTACACGTTGGATGACCAGTTCTGAATGGTGGTGTAGCGGCAGCGTGCCCCTTCTTTAACAATCACCTCTACCACCGCAGCGTGCAGCGAATCAGAACTGTAGGTGGGCGCAGAGCATCCTTCTACGTAGTGCACGTAGGCATCTTCTTCCACTACGATAAGTGTCCGTTCAAACTGCCCTGCATTGCGGGCGTTAATACGGAAGTAGGCTTGTAGTGGGATGTCCATCCGCACTCCCTTGGGAATGTAGACAAAAGACCCGCCGCTCCAGACAGCAGTATTTAGTGCGGCAAACTTGTTGTCATTTGCAGGGATGAGCGTCCCAAAATGCTGGCGCACTATCTCTGGGTATTCACGCAGCGCCGAGTCCATGTCCAAAAAGATGACACCCTGCTTTTCCCACTCCTCTTTCAATGAGTGATACACCACTTCGCTTTCGTACTGGGCACCGACACCGGCTAAAAACTTACGCTCGGCTTCCGGTACCCCAATACGCTCGAAGGTTTCTTTAATGCGGTCTGGCACATCATCCCAGCTACGCCCTGGGCGGTCCTGTGAGCGGAGGAAATAGGTCATTTCTTCAAAGTCCAACTCGGACAGGTCGGCTCCCCAGGTTGGCATGGGTTTGTCACAAAAGATGCCATAGGCCTCAAGCCGCTTTTCCAGCATCCATTCAGGTTCTTTCTTAAAAGCAGAGATGGCCCGCACAGTGGTCTCACTTAACCCCTTAGGCGTGCGTGCCAAATACTCTTCAGGGTCGCTGAAGCCGAGTGAATACTCAGTGGGAGTAAACGTGGGTGTGCTCATCCGCGGAAGGTGAGTCCTAGGAATGTAATAAAGAAAAGGAAGGCAAGGACAATAGTGACAACATACCCGGCTAGTGCACCCATAAGCCCACCGCGAGCTGCCTTGAATGCTTCGGCATGGGTTTTGAGTTCCGTAAGCTCGGCCAAAAAGATGCCGGCAAAAAGCCCGGCAAAGCCTAGAATGGGAGTCCCGATGGCGGTGCCTGCAACCATGCCGGTCAGACCAAAAATGGCAGCTTTCTTACTGGCACCTCCCCAGCGGGCACCTAAAATGCCGGCTAGCTGGTCAACGGCAATGCCAGCCACCGTAATGAATCCTAAGAGCACGAGTTCCCAACCCGTAAGCCTCGTGAAATGAGTGACAATGGCGTATGTCAGGCTGACCAGGAACATGTACAAAAGGGCCGGGATGACCGGTACAAAGGCCATGCCAAGGCCAGGCAGGAGCAATAGAATGGTGATAACAAGCGCGGTGTTCATGCCAGGCCTTCAATGACATCGCGCCAGCTGGCAGGGTCACTTTCTTGAATGGAATGCCATAGTTGGCGGGCGGAGTCGGTAAAGAACTCGTCAACAATCACTTTGCGCTTCTCTTCCCACAGCTTCATGTCGTGGCCACGGGCTGCCAGTTCACGAATCTCCAAGTCGACGTCTAGGCGGTCTGCGTCCTTCACAATTTTGGCCTCAATAGTGTCACGTTCCAGATAAACCTTGAGTACCTCAATGTACTCCTCTAGCGAGGTACCGGTAAACATATCGTGAATGGCCCGCTCCTCGTCTATCTCTACGTACTTTTTCTGTACGGGGGTCAGGTCGCCGGTCAGGCTTTCTGCCAAATCATGGACGATGGCCATCTTGAGGATGATCTCATCGTTTGCCCCACCTTCCATTTTGGAAAGCATAAGGCCGATGAAAGCTACGCGGAGCGTGTGTTCCAAGTCCGTGGCAACATCGGTACCAAAATACTGGCGCCAAGAACGTTGGACATGGCGAAGGCTCCCCAGTTGGTAGAGAAAATGTAAGTTACGCGCGTTCGCGGACGATTCCTTCATATCCATGTGCTTCTAATTGATGGGCAAGTTCAGGTCCACCGCTCCGGACCACTGCGCCTTCTTTCACAATGTGGACGTAGTCGGGTTTGATGTAGTTCAAAAGGCGCTGGTAGTGCGTAATAACGAGGACGGTTGTTTCCGGTTGCTCAGTGCGGAGGGTGTGCACGGCTTCGGCCACAAACTTCATGGCATCAATATCCAAGCCGGAATCAATCTCATCGAGGATTACCACCTTGGGCTTCAGCATGAGCATTTGGAGCATCTCCAGGCGCTTCTTTTCGCCACCTGAGAACCCATCGTTTACGCTCCGCTCCGCAAAGGAGAGCGGGATGCCGAGGAGCTTCATGCGCTCACGCAGTTCCCGGATAAAAGGCGCCACTCCCACCGGGGTTTCGCCACGGGCTTTCTGGAGGGATTGAACGGCAAGGCGCAAGAAGTGGGAAACCGATACACCAGGTATGGCAGCGGGATACTGAAAGGCTAAAAAGACCCCCGCCTGCGCGCGTTCGGAAGGTGAAAGTTCTAGGATATTTACATCGCCAAGCAGTGCCTCTCCCCCGGTGACTTCGTAACTGGGATGGCCGGCAAGGGCATGGGCGAGAGTAGATTTCCCTGAGCCGTTTGGCCCCATGAGCGCATGAACGCTGCCCTTCTCAGTAGAAAGGGAGAATTCACGGAGAATGGCATTCCCCTCAACGGTAACGGAAAGGTTTTTAACGCTGAACATACTGGAGGGGGGTGGCTGGTGCGTCGTGGGTGACAGGCTCGTCGTTGACGGCAATGACATCGGAAATCTCCTCACATTTGATCATGAGCATTTCCTTAAGGCCGTATTCCAAGGTGACATCGGCGGCAGAGCAGCCAACGCAAGCGCCCTTGAAGCGAAGGGACACAATGTTGTCACTGGAAACGTCGACAAGTTCAATGGCTCCCCCGTGCATCCCAAGCATGGGCTGCACTTCGTTGAGAATCTGTTGAACACGTGTGTGGAGGCTGTCTTTCATGTCTCGCTCACCATACCAAAGGAGGCTTCTTCTGGCTATACTCCAGAGAGATGCTTAAAGAATGGTATATCAAAGCCCGTCTCTCCGAACTTGCTACCCGCACGGGGGTTAAGTTGGATTCGTGGCAGCAGGTGAAAGAAATGGCGGAGGTGAAGCAAATTATCCTCCCGAGTGCCCTTACTTTCTATACTGGGCAACCTACCGTCCGACAGTTTTTTGGCGTTGAAGACCAAACCTTGTCCACCAAGCAGAAAGTCCTGCATGTGGCGGGGAGTTTGGCGCGCTCTAGTAACAACCCTGTGCTCAAAGCCATTGTGCGGGCCGCCGAAGAGGCGGAGCTTACCCTGCGGGAAATAGATAGCGACACCATTGGGCAGACCGGCATGGTGGGCAAGCTTGATCGTACCTGGTTTGTGCTAGGCGACACGGCCACCATGGAGGCGGAGAACATTGAGCTGGGGGTCACCATCCAGACGCTAGCCCACCAGTTTGAGCTTGATGGAAAGTACACCCTCTTCTTGGCGCAGAAACAGCCCCGTCGGCTTTTGGGTATTTTTGCGTGTGAATACGAACTGCAAGGAGGGGTGACGGAATCCATCCAAATGCTTCGCAATATGGGGATAGAGCTAGTGCTGCTCACGGGTGCAAAGACCAGCATTGCCAAAGGCTTGGGTACCCGGCTTTCCCTTTCCCTTATCCATAGTGAGCTTTCCAGTACCGATAAAGAGCGGGTGCTCACCAGTCTCATCGCGCAGCAGCCTGCTACCTTTGTCCTGGGTTCCAAATGGGGTGGGCGACGGGTCAGGCGCATTGTTCTCGGCAAGGGTGAGGCAGGTGAGGGGGTGGCTGCGGTAGTCCGTGACCTAAGTCACTTGGCGACACTTGTAGCCGAAGCGCGTACACTAGTAGCAGCAAGTCAAAACAGTCCCCTTTGGCGTAACCTCTAACTTATGGCCTTTCGGTTTACCTCCAAGTTCACGCATCAGCCAAGCGCTTCCTCTGAAGCGGATAAGGTGGTGCGCGAAGCGATTGCGGGCGGGGAGCTGCCTTTTGCAGCGCTCCCCTATCAAGATGACACCACGGTGAATGGGATTGAGTCGCTTGCCCGTGAGCTGCGCGAGCGCTTTTCTGCTTTTGTGATTGTAGGGATAGGTGGGTCTGACCTAGGTGCACGAGCCGTTCACCGTGTGCTCAACCACCAGTTTTACAACCTGGTTAGCCCTAAGCGGCTTTTCTTTGTGGGCGATACCACGGACCCTCTTGCCCTGCAGGAGGTGATGGGCCTCGTCAAATGGGAGGAGACATGTGTGGTGGTGGTTTCTAAATCGGGGAATACCATTGAGGTAATGAGTGCGTACCTTGTGCTTCGCGAAGCCCTTAAGAATGCGGTCGGTGATTTCTATAAAGAGCACATTGTAGCTGTGACAGACCCTGAGAGCGGGACACTCCGCCAGGTAGTTCAGGCAGAGGGATACCAATCACTTGCTCACCCCGCTGTCGGTGGCCGCTTCTCTGTATTGAGTTGCGTTGGCTTGTTCCCCCTGGCGCTCGCAGGTGTGGATATCCGCGGCCTGCTTTCTGGTGCCAAGTATATGTTAGAGGAAGAGCCTGAGGCGGCTTTGGAATACGCTGCCCTTCAGCACGCAGCATACGAAAAGGGGCAGCATATCCATGTGCTTATGCCCTACGTATACTCCCTGCGTGAATTTGGGTTTTGGTTCCGGCAGCTCTGGGCTGAAAGCCTGGGCAAAGCAAAGAACCAGGAAGGTGCCGATGTTTTTGTGGGGCCTACTCCCGTTGCCGCCCTGGGGCCAACTGACCAGCACTCCCAGGTCCAGCTTTATAGGGAGGGCCCAAATGACAAGACCTTTACCTTTATTACGGTGGCAGAGCTTCCGGATAGCGTTGTCCCAGAAGACATCCCCCCTGTTGCTGCCCTAGATTACCTAAAAGGAAAGTCCTTCTTAACTATCCTCCAGGCTGAACAGGCGGGGACCGAACAATCGCTCCAGGAAGTGGGTCGCTCCACCTACCGTATAGACGTGGACCGGCTTGATGCCTGGCACGTGGGTGGCCTCATTATGTTCTTTGAGTTGGCAACCGCCTATGCAGGAGCGCTTTTTCACATCAACGCCTTTGACCAGCCCGGCGTAGAGCGGGGCAAAGAGATTGCGCACCACCTTTTGGGGGACTAACTGTGGTATAATTTGGGGTAAGAACAGGTAACAACTCCCCGGAGTTATTCTCATGAAGAAACTTACCGTACTCTCCATTGCAGGCCTTCTGGTCCTCGCTTTTCTTGCGATAGCCCCCGTCAGGGCAGAAGAGGGTGACTCGTCAACTTCCGGATCCCGGGAAAAGACTGCGGCCCAAAGGGCTGAAAAAAGGGCAAAAGCGGCTGCTGAACGCCATGCCAAAGCTATTGAGAAGTGTGAAGACGTGCAGCTTAAAGTTGAGTCACGTTTTGAGGAGAACAAAAAGCTGGAAGGTGCGCACCGTGAACAGCATGAGAAGTTGGTAACTAAGATCAGTAGTATCATTACCCGTGCCCAGGCAGCGGGCTACAGTACCACGGACCTAGAGGCCAAACTCACCACGCTCAAGGCAATGGTGGCCGACTACCAAGCCGATAAGACCACCTATCTTGCCTCTCTTACCACTACTGAAGATGCAGTATGTGGAAAATCCAAGGATGAGCTTAAGGTAAGTGTGGAAGCTGCTCGTACCGGCCACGAAGCGCTTCGTGCCGATGTAAAGGCTATCCACGCCTACATTAAAAGCGATGTGAAACCAGCCGTTAAGGAGCTGAAAAAGAAGGTTTCCCCATCAGCTTCCCCTACCTCGTCCCCAAGCGCAGAATAGAACTTCTCTTACCCTCCCATGAAACCAGTCCGTTTCTACCTTATCCTCCTCTTCATCGCTGTGTTTGGCGTAGGCTTGTACCTTACCTTTAAGCAGTACAACGAGGACCTGGATACCAATAGTGCATTGAGCGGCCAAGATTTTAGGCAGGCAGCCGCCGAGAGTGACTCTGCCCAGGTTGCTGCGGGAGCCACGGCAAAAACCACCATCGATACAGATGCAGAAGTCAAAGACATCGATACCCTTCTCGGCGCTGTCCCCGAAGACGACTTTAGCGATGCAGATTTGAGCGATTCCGCCCTCGGTTTATAGGGATACAAAAAGGCCTTCCCGCGGGAAGGCCTTTTTCTGATTACTAGAGGTCGAACTGGCCAAAGTAGTTAGGCCGGCCGTACTTGAACTCTTCAGCGCGACGCACAATCTTTACCATAGTCTGTAGTGCGTTGACTGGGTGTTGGCCATCAGCGGTTTCCTCAGAAAGCATGAGGGCATCGGCACGGTCGAGAACAGCATTCACTACGTCTGAGGCCTCGGCGCGGGTAGGGCGAAGTGAGTGGGTCATAGAGAGGAGCATTTGGGTAGCGACAACAGCAGGCTTTCCTTCCATATGGGAAAGCTGCACAATTTGCTTGGCCAAAATAGGGATTTCCTCAAAAGGAAGCTCAATACCCAGGTCTCCACGGGCAATCATAAGGGCGTCTGAGGCTTCAATGATCTCCGGTAGGTTGTCCATGGCAATCTTCCGTTCAATCTTGCTCATGAGCCTTACCGGCTTGTCCCCCACAAGGCTGCGGACTTCTTCTACATCGTGACGGGTTCCCACAAAGGAAAGAGCAAGCCAATCCACACCTGCATCATGGACTAGGAATTCAATATCGGCCCGGTCTTTATCTGTAATACTGGAGCGGTTCATGTGAGTCTCTGGCACATTCACACTCTTCCGTTCTTTGAGGATGCCACCGTTAATGAGGCAGGCGGTAATGCGGTGCCCATC
>DATHWI010000012.1 GCA_035460805.1 Verrucomicrobiia bacterium
ACTACAAATTCACTGAGCCCCTCGTTGAGACAGCGGTCAACTCGTTACACGATTCGTGCAGGTCGGAACTTACCCGACAAGGAATTTCGCTACCTTAGGACCGTTATAGTTACGGCCGACATTCACGGGGACTTGGGTTCAGAGCTTCGCCTTGCGGCTAACCCCTTGCCTTAATCTTTCCGCATTGGTCACGTGTCACATCGTATACGTAGACTTTCGTCTTAGCACAATGCTGTGTTTTTGATAAACAGTCGGTTGACCCAATTTACTGCGACCCCTTGCGGGGCATCCCTTCTCCCTAAGTTACGGGACTAGATTGCAGAGTTCCTTAACGAGGGTTCACTCTTGCGCCTGAGCGTGTTTCGCTCACCCACCTGAGTCGGTTTGCGGTACGGGTAATGTGGAAACGATCTGTCGCTTTTCTTGGCGAGTGGCGTCCCTAGCGCGGTCAGGCCGAAGCCCTCCCTGCCAAGTCAATAAGGTCTGCTAAGACCACCTCCCGCAACAACAGTACTTAATCACACTAGCACAGGAATATTAACCTGTTATCCATCGCGTAGACATCACGCCTTAGCTTAGGACCCGGCTAACCCTGGGGCGAAAATCGTTGCCCAGGAAACCTTGGGTTTATGGCGGACTGGTATTTAACCAGCCTTATCGTTACTTATGTCTGCATCCTCTCTTCTGGAGGCTCCATCGTCAGTTACCTTCGGACTTCGCTGCCGCCAGAATGCTCCTCTACCAAACAGCAGTAAAACTGCTGCATCCAGAGCTTCGGTACAACGCTTATCGCCAATCATTTTCGGCGCAAAATCTCTCGATGAGCCAGCTATTACGCACTGTTTAAATGATGGCTGCTTCTAAGCCAACATCCTCACTGTCATTGAGATTTTACTTCCTTTCCACTGAGCGTTGTTTGGGCACCTTAGCTGCTGGGCTGGGTTGTTTCCCTTTCGACAATGAAGCTTATCCCCCACTGTCTTACTGCCACGCTTCTCACAAGGGTATTCGGAGTTTGATTGAGGTTGGTAGGAAAAATATCCCCCTAGCTCATTCAGTGCTCTACCCCCCTAGCTCAGCACGTGACGCTGCACCTAAATACATTTCGAGGAGAACCAGCTATTACGGGGTTTGATTAGCCTTTCACTCCTACCCTCAACTCATCCGAGAATTTCTCAAGATTCACCGGTTCGGCCTTTCACGTTGTTTTACCAACGCTTCTGCCTGGTCAAGGGTAGATCACCACCGCTTCGGGTTTGGCTGCTGCTGCTTGGGCGCCGGTTAAGACTCGCTTTCGCTGCGCGTATGCCCCTTAAAGGCTTACACTTGCAACAACAACCAACTCGCAGACTCATTAAGCAAAAGGCACGCCATCACCGGACAAGCCGGCTCTGACACCTTGTTGGCACATGGTTTCAGGGACTATTTCACTCCGCTCACAGCGGTTCTTTTCATCTTTCCCTCGCGGTACTTGTTCACTATCGGTCATCAACGAGTATTTAGCCTTACGCCGTGGTCGGCGCAGATTCATGCGAAGTTTCACGTGTATCGCATTACTCAGGAGTTCCTATCCTATCGTCGGCTTTCGGTTACGGGTCTGTCACCCTCTATGGAGCAGCTTTCCTGAAGCTTCACCTAGCCTATTGTCAGAATATCGGAGTCCTACAACCCCGGGAGCAAAGCCCCCGGTTTGGGCTGTTCCGCGTTCGTTCGCCACTACTTACGGAATCGCTTTCGCTTTCTTTTCCTCTGGGTACTGAGATGTTTCACTTCCCCAGGTGTCGCTTCTCATATGCGGAGCATATGAGATACTGCAGTTTACTACAGTGGGTTATCCCATTCGGAGATCCCCGGGTGAGCTTCACGGCAGCTATCCGGGGCTTATCGCAGCCTTGCGCGTCCTTCATCGCCTGTTGATACCAAGACATCCACTATGTGCCTTAATTATTTTTAATCAGTCATTGAATTTGTTTGCATCTTGCCCGGGCTTTCACCCGAGCGTCACTGATCATTATTCAGTTTGTGTGCAGTTTTCAAAGAACCTTCCGGATTTCTACCAGCGGTAAAGAGTGGTGGGCCTGATAGGACTCGAACCTATGACCCCCGCCTTATCAAGGCGGTGCTCTAACCAACTGAGCTACAGGCCCGCAGGTCGCTCTCGCTTCACTTCACTGGAGGCAAGGGGATTCGAACCCCTGACATCCAGCTTGCAAAGCTGGCGCTCTACCAACTGAGCTATACCCCCGTTTCGTGAGGCTGAATTCACACAGAACTTTTATTTCAGAGGCTAAACAATGCACTGCAGACCGTACACCCAATGGATCTATTTAGTACTTCCTATAGAAAGGAGGTGATCCAGCCGCAGGTTCCCCTACGGCTACCTTGTTACGACTTCATCCCAGTTACCAGCCTTGCCTTAAACCGATGCCTCCTTGCGGTTGGCGCACGATCTTTGGGCGAAGCCAGCTTCCATGATGTGACGGGCGGTGTGTACAAGACCCGGGAACGTATTCACGGTACCGTAGCTGATGTACCATTACTAGCGATTCCAACTTCATGCAGGCGAGTTGCAGCCTGCAATCTGAACTGAGCCCAGCTTTTTCGATTTCCTCCACCTCGCGGTCTCGGTTCATTTTGTGCTGGGCATTGTAGTACGTGTGCAGCCCTGGCCGTAAGGGCCATACGGACTTGACGTCATCCCCACCTTCCTCCCAGTTGATCTGGGCAGTCTAGTCCAAGTGCTCGGAATGAACCGGTGGCAACGGACTACAGGGGTTGCGCTCGTTGCGGGACTTAACCCAACATCTCACGACACGAGCTGACGACAGCCATGCAGCACCTGTGCAAAGCGTGTATTGCTACACTAGCTGGCTTTCACCAACGACACAATGCATGTCAAGGCCAGGTAAGGTTCTTCGCGTTGCATCGAATTAAGCCACATACTCCACCGCTTGTGCGGGTCCCCGTCAATTTCTTTGAGTTTTAATCTTGCGATCGTACTTCCCAGGCGGCACGCTTATCGCGTTAGCTTCGGCACGGAAGGGGTCACCCCCCACACCAAGCGTGCACCGTTTACTGTCAGGACTACCGGGGTATCTAATCCCGTTTGCTCCCCTGACCTTCGTGCCTCAGCGTCAGATATTGTCCAGAGCCCAGCCTTCGCCACTAGTGTTCCTCTCGATCTCTACGCATTTCACTGCTACACCGAGAATTCCAAGCTCCTCTCCAATCCTCTAGCACAGGAGTATCGGGTGCAATTCGGAAGTTGAGCTCCCGGATTTCACACCTGACTTTCTGCGCAGCCTACGCACCCTTTACGCCCAGTAATTCCGAACAACGCTTGAGACCTCTGTATTACCGCGGCTGCTGGCACAGAGTTAGCCGTCTCTTCCTCTTGCGGTACTGTCAATCTCACACGCAGTTAACGCGTGAGCCTTACTCTCGCATGACAGGAGTTTACAATCCGAAGACCTTATCCTCCACGCGGCGTCGCTCCATCAGGGTTGCCCCCATTGTGAAAGATTCTCGACTGCTGCCACCCGTAGGTGTCTGGACCGTGTCTCAGTTCCAGTGTGGCTGGTCATCCTCTCAGACCAGCTACCCGTCGTTGCCTTGGTGAGCCGTTACCTCACCAACTAGCTGATAGGCCGCGGGCCAATCAGGAAGCGACAGGTTACCCCGTCTTTAGTCTTGCGACCACATGGAGCATTAATCCAAGTTTCCCTGGGCTATTCTCCTCTTCCCGGCATGTTACCCACGTGTTACGCACCCGTTCGCCACTGAATATCCTAATATTGCTACCAGAATATTCCGTTCGACTTGCATGTCTTATCCACGCCGCCAGCGTTCGTTCTGAGCCAGAATCAAACTCTCCAAAAATTGGTGCCTCTTGCGAGGCGCTGACTTATTCTTTATCTTTTTCCACTGCATGTCGTATCATGCAGTGCATTGTTTAACCTCTGTTTTTGGCGCACAATCCACTCTCGCAGACTGTCCAACCTTGTTCTGTGTAAAGATCCGTTTCTGCTTCAATCTGAAGAACTTACTTTGCAGTTCGCTCTCCGTTCGGCAGCCCGTCGTTTTCTGTCGGGATGTGGATACTACTCGGCTTCCCCTTTACGTCAACTTCCGATGCACGCTTTTTTAAGAAAAGTTGAGGGAGTCGGCTCGCGCTCGACTCCCTCAAATTGGTTGCTCCATCGTTCCGCGAACACTTCCGTTCGCTTCCGGTTATGCCTCAGTAGGAGGTTTATCCAAAGATTTCCGTGATGGGCTTGCCTTTGTCCGCCACGGTGAAAGGACGCTTGCTCGGCGAATAAAGAACCTGGTCCAGCGGAATCCCCAGCGCGTAGGCCACCGTGGCGTTGAAATCCGGGATGCCGACCTTGTTTTCCACGACCTCAAAGCCCTTTTCATCCTTCTTTCCGAAGGCCTGACCGCCCCGAATGCCGCCTCCAGCCATCAAGCAGGTGAAAGCTTTGGGGTGGTGGTCGCGTCCGTCGTTCTGATTGATCTCCGGTGTGCGGCCGAATTCCGTGGCGAGTACCACCAGAGTCTCCTGCAGCAGGCC
>DATHWI010000013.1 GCA_035460805.1 Verrucomicrobiia bacterium
CACGGCCAGCTACCTCCACACCGACGCACTGGGCAGCCCGGTGCTGCGCACCAACAGCAGCCGCGTGGGCACCGCAGACACCGCCTACGACCCCTGGGGCGACACCTGGACCGGCAACGAACCCAGCACCTTCGGGTACACCGGGCATGTCAACGACACGGCGACCGGGCTGGTGCAGATGCAGGAGCGGTACTACGATCCGCTGCTGGGGCGATTTGTGTCGAGGGATCCTGTGCTGACCAGCATGGTGGATGGAAGTAATTTCAATAAGTTCTGGTATGCCAATAACAATCCGTATCGATATACGGATCCGGATGGGAGGTTCTCGGTAGCAGAAGTCGGGCTGATCACAACAGCGGTAGTGATCGTTGCGTATGGTGCTTGCCCGTCTTGCCGGCAATCAATAACGAACGGAGTTCAGGCTGTCCATGATGCAATTTCCAATGCGACAGCTGATAGTCGACCATCTACATTATCGCCAGGACCAAATGCTGGCGACTCAATACCTGCTCGTGGGCCGGGTCGAGACTTTACTCCGGAAGAGAGAGGTAAAATCAATGGTATTGGCAATGATACAGGGTGTCACACTTGCGGAGCTACAGATCCCGGTACCAAAACGGGTAATTGGATCCCTGATCATCAGCCTCCCAACGGAGTGAATGAAGACGGTGGGCCTCAGCGACTATATCCGCATTGTAAAGGTTGCAGTAGTACTCAAGGGGGGGATGTGAATGGAAGTAAGACGCGTGGTAAGACGAAAGAAATACCGGAACCACCTAAGCCTAAACAGGAAGAAAAGTCGTGAAAACCAAGTGGATTGAATCTCGTGGCGGGCCTTTGCTGTGTGCAGATGTGGTTGTAGCTCCATATTGGAAAGGGCGTGATGCAAGTTCAATAGGTGCTTCGGAGAACGATTACATTCGTGCTTGCGAGCAGACTGACTTCCTAAGTAAGATCCCTTGCGCGGATGCCAGTGTGCTGGTTCTAGGTGATGAACCTATGCAATCAACCTTCGTCGAGCGCAATGGACAGATTGTTATTGTCAGATGGATCGCTTGTAAGTCATATGAGGAAGCCGATAGTGCAATTGCTGCGCTGCCGTCGTCCCTTTCTTCAATTGAAGATGAGATATCCTATTCCATCACTGGAGGATCTATTTTCATGTTCGATTCTGCTGCTATCTTGAGTGAGGCGGATCTGACAACTTCTATAAGCTGCTCATCCGGCCTGTACAAGGTGACCACGGAGCGTTATATCGATAAGGGGACGTTCGACTTCTTGGTGCACAGATTCCAGAGAATTTAAACAAGGGCCCGGAGTCACCCATTAGCCTCCTCCATCCGATAGGGAAGAGCAGATTTCTGTGGCCCCGTCCCCGAATTTTTCCATTCAAAGCCTGCATTCAGTCGAAGTCACTGCACACTCGAGCCGGTCACTGGAAGCAGACCCTGACCACCGGCAACCTGTTGGAAGAAAACTACTTCGACGCCCTGTGGCGCCCGGTCATTTCCCACCGTAAGGACACCGGCACTGGCAAGGAACGCTTCGTCGTCAAGTCCTATGACGTGGACGGCCACACGCTGTTCGAGTCCTACCCGCTGGACACCCTGAGCAGC
>DATHWI010000014.1 GCA_035460805.1 Verrucomicrobiia bacterium
ACTACAAATTCACTGAGCCCCTCGTTGAGACAGCGGTCAACTCGTTACACGATTCGTGCAGGTCGGAACTTACCCGACAAGGAATTTCGCTACCTTAGGACCGTTATAGTTACGGCCGACATTCACGGGGACTTGGGTTCAAAGCTTCGCCCCGCTTGCGCGGGACTAACATCTTGCCTTAATCTTTCCGCATTGGTCACGTGTCACATCGTATACATAGACTTTCGTCTTCGCACAATGCTGTGTTTTTGATAAACAGTCGGTTGACCCCTTTCACTGCGACCCTAATAAATTAGGGCATCCCTTCTTCCGAAGTTACGGGACTAGATTGCAGAGTTCCTTAACGAGGTTTCACTCTTGCGCCTTGGTATATTCTACCCATCCACCTGAGTCGGTTTCTAGTACGGGCGACCCTGGGAACATCATGAAGCTTTTCTAGACGGATCATTTGAAAACACGGTCAGGCCGAAGCCCTTCCTGCCAAGTCAATAAGGTCTGTTTTCTCCTTCTCCGTGGTCTAACATGACTTAACCAGAGTCGGTGCAGGAATATTAACCTGCTTTCCATCGCCTGCGCCAGACGGCATCGGCTTAGGTCCCGACTAACCCTGGGACGAAAATCGTTGCCCAGGAAACCTTGGATTTACGGCGGGGTGGGATTTCACCACCCTTGTCGTTACTTATGTCTGCATCCTCACTTCTCAACACTCCACTTTCAGTCGCCATCCAGCTTCGATGCGTTGAGAACGCTCCTCTACCAAACCCCAGTCCGCAGACTGGGGCATCCAGAGCTTCGGTATACCGCTTGATCGCCAATCATTTTCGGCGCGAGATCTCTCGATGAGTCAGCTATTACGCACTGTTTAAATGGTGGCTGCTTCTAAGCCAACATCCTCACTGTCAAAGAAATCTCACCTCCTTTCCACTTAGCGGTATTTGGGCACCTTAGCTGCTGGGCTGGGCTGTTTCCCTTTCGACAATGAAGCTTATCCCCCACTGTCTTACTGCCATACTTCACCCTGGGGTATTCGGAGTTTGATTGAGTTTGGTAGGCGGGTGTGCCCCCTAGCTCATTCAGTGCTCTACCCCCCCAAGTCAGCATATGACGCTGCACCTAAATACATTTCGAGGAGAACCAGCTATTACGGGGTTTGATTAGCCTTTCACTCCTACCCACAACTCATCCGAGAACTTCTCAAGGTTCACCGGTTCGGCCTTCCACGTCGTATTACCAACGCTTCAGCCTGGCCATGGGTAGATCACCACCGCTTCGGGTTTGGCTCCTGTAACTAAATTCGCCCTGTTCGGACTCGCTTTCGCTGCGCCTGCGTCCCAGAAGGACTTAGGCTTGCTACAAAAACCAACTCGCAGACTCATTAAGCAAAAGGCACGCCATCACCTCATAAAGAGGCTCTGACACCTTGTAAGCACATGGTTTCAGGTACTATTTCACTCCGCTCACAGCGGTGCTTTTCACCTTTCCCTCGCGGTACTTGTTCACTGTCGGTCACCAGCTAGTATTTAGCCTTACGCCGTGGTCGGCGTCGATTCATGCGAAGTTTCACGTGTATCGCATTACTCAGGAATTCCCTAGGCTGGATCGAAGTTTTCGGTTACGGGCCTTTCACCCTCTCTGGCGCAACTTTCCTGAAGCTTCACCTAACTTGATCCAATGCCACGTCGGGCTCCTACAACCCCGGAGGCAAAGCCTCCGGTTTGGGCTGATCCGCTTTCGTTCGCCACTACTGACGGAATCGCATTCGCTTTCTTTTCCTCGGGGTACTGAGATGTTTCACTTCCCCCGGTATGGCGTCACAGCCCCTATGTATTGAGGGCTGTACGCAACGGTATGAACCGTTGCAGGTTATCCTATTCGGAAATCTCCGGGTCAAAGCGTCTTTGCCGCTATCCGAAGCTTATCGCAGCTTAGCACGTCCTTCATCGCCTGCTGGTGCCAAGGCATTCACTATGTGCTCTAAAATACTTGATACCTTTGGCGTCAGTCCGAAGACTGACAAAATACTTTTCTCACTCTCTTCCACCGGTCTCCCGGCAGAAGTGTCTTGCTCTTAACTTGTCTTGTTCAGTTTTCAAAGAACTCCCGTTCTTCATACGGCAACTTCAATCATTCACACAATCAACCCGATGGTGGGCCTGAATGGACTCGAACCATTGACCCCCGCCTTATCAAGGCGGTGCTCTAACCAACTGAGCTACAGGCCCGATCTTTTACAATCGGAACACTTCGCTTGAAAAGCGGCCCAGCGTTTTCGCATGGTGGAGGCATGGGGACTCGAACCCCAGACATCCAGCTTGCAAAGCTGGCGCTCTACCAGCTGAGCTATACCCCCTTTGGTGATGCGTGACAAACCAAGTAAAAGCTAAGTAGTGCGCTACACGTGCTAATGTGCGCGAAACATTTGAGTTTTAGCAGACTCAAGGCGTTCTGGCGAACCAGGCGCTCAAGAGTCTCGACCTTTCCAGTGAGCGGTAAAGCTCCTGGAATACTCCATAGAAAGGAGGTGATCCAGCCGCAGGTTCCCCTACGGCTACCTTGTTACGACTTCATCCCAGTCACCAGTCTTGCCTTAGGGCCTTGCCTCCTTGCGGTCGGCGCGGGCACTTCGGGCGAAACCAGCTTCCATGATGTGACGGGCGGTGTGTACAAGACCCGGGAACGTATTCACGGTACCGTAGCTGATGTACCATTACTAGCGATTCCAACTTCATGCAGGCGAGTTGCAGCCTGCAATCTGAACTGAGCCCAGTTTTGAGGATTTCCTCCACCTCGCGGTTTCGGTTCACATTGTGCTGGGCATTGTAGTACGTGTGCAGCCCTGGGCGTAAGGGCCATACGGACTTGACGTCATCCCCACCTTCCTCCCAGTTGATCTGGGCAGTCTGATTCGAGTGCTCGGATTGCTCCGGTGGCAACAAATCACAGGGGTTGCGCTCGTTGCGGGACTTAACCCAACATCTCACGACACGAGCTGACGACAGCCATGCAGCACCTGTGCAAAGCGTGTATTGCTACACTATCCGGCTTTCACCGGAGACACAGTGCATGTCAAGCCCAGGTAAGGTTCTTCGCGTTGCATCGAATTAAGCCACATACTCCACCGCTTGTGCGGGTCCCCGTCAATTTCTTTGAGTTTTAATCTTGCGACCGTACTTCCCAGGCGGCACGTTTAACGCGTTAGCTCCGGCACAGAAGGGGTCGAATCCTCCCACACCAAACGTGCACCGTTTACTGTCAGGACTACCGGGGTATCTAATCCCGTTTGCTCCCCTGACCTTCGTGCATCAGTGTCAGATACTGTCCAGGATCTCGCCTTCGCCACTAGTGTTCCTCTCGATATCTACGCATTTCACTGCTACACCGAGAATTCCAGATCCCCCTCCAGTTCTCTAGCATGGGAGTATCGGATGCTATTCGGAGGTTGAGCCCCCGGATTTCACATCTGACTTTCCACGCCACCTACGCACCCTTTACGCCCAGTGATTCCGAACAACGCTTGAGACCTCTGTATTACCGCGGCTGCTGGCACAGAGTTAGCCGTCTCTTCCTCTTGCGATACTATCAAATCCAGCGGAGTTACCCGCACAGATCTTGCTCTCGCATGACAGGAGTTTACAATCCGAAGACCTTATCCTCCACGCGGCGTCGCACCATCAGGGTTGCCCCCATTGTGAATGATTCTCGACTGCTGCCACCCGTAGGTGTCTGGACCGTGTCTCAGTTCCAGTGTGGCTGGTCATCCTCTCAGACCAGCTACCCGTCGTCGCCTTGGTGGGCCGTTACCCCGCCAACTAGCTGATAGGCCGCGGACCAATCAGAAAGCGACAGGTTGCCCCGCCTTTAGTCTTGCGACCACATGAGGTATTAATCCAAGTTTCCCTGGGCTATTCCTCGCTTTCCGGTATGTTATCCACGTGTTACGCACCCGTTCGCCACTGAACA
>DATHWI010000015.1 GCA_035460805.1 Verrucomicrobiia bacterium
CAAGCATGTTCATCATGTTGAGGACACGGTCGTATGCGGCGCGCGCCACCTTCCCCATGTTGTCGTCCACAATGTTCTTTTCCACCCTGCCATCAAAGGCAGTGTTCTTCAGGCTTCCAAAAAGTAACTTGCTATCGTCAGATGTCAGGCTGCCATTAATGGGGATACCTGCCGTACTAATGAGAAGCGCCATGCTTGAGCGAAGGAAAAACAAGAGAAAGTCGCGGCTAATAACCGTGAATACACAAATGGCCACCGTAAGGGCAATGTAGGGGTTAAGCATACTGATACCACTTCCCCCGCAGTCAGTGTTCTCTCCCGTAGCCGTGCCGCCACTGGTATCTACGCCACTGGCGTTAGCGAGCAGCTTGGCCTGAACCGCCTTGACTTCGTCAGCGGTAGTAATCTTGGAAGGGTCTGCCGGCAGGGCATCCATGAGCCGCTTAAAGTCGGAGTAGAACGGTGACGGCCCAACATAGTATGTATCACGGTCACCATAGTCCAAGTCCTTGCCCTCTTTCATTGCTGTGGCAAGCTGTGAATCAGCCGGCTTCCAGATCCGCTTAGTTGAACCAGGGTCAAATGTACCCGTCCTAAGTGCGGCAACCTTACCTTCATCCATTCCCACATAATCACCAGCTGTTGCACCTGCGGTGTCATCGCGTTTCATCCATACCTCACCCGCTCGCACAGACCCCAGCATAGGAGCAACACTCTTTATGAGATTCTGAGTAATACTACCCTGTAAGCCCTCAACGTCAGCCTTGAATTCAGCTACTTTCTTTCCATTGTCGTAGTTGGTGCCTTTCCCATCAGCAAGCTTAATAAACCTAGGCCACACCACTGTTTTCAGAATTTCATCTGCCTTGGAAATATCCTCATTCCTCGTATCACTCAGGGTTTGGAGGGTGGCATTGCCATCAAACTTATGGAGCGTCTTAGGATCCTTACCCTCTACGAACGTCTTGTAGTAGGAATAGGGGTTGTACTCTGTAGTAGTCTTAGAAAATTGAAAAGGGTCTGTGAGCGCTTTTCCACCCCCCCAACTATTCCGCAACTCATTAATCTTTACGTCATTCGCCGTGATTCTCTCACTAACAAAGCCATCGATGGTGGCAGGCATAGCAGAGGTCCAGCCCGCTTGGGCAACAGACGGCGCAATGGTAGGAGAAAGTGTGAGGAACGCAAATTGCGCGATGCCTATCGCGCTGAGTAGTACACTCGAGATAATTCGTTTTCCCCTCATAGAATGGTATTACCACCATTCTACATGCCTCTAATCAGGGGTTCAAATAAAGTGAGGTGAGCTGATCCCTCTTTTGCCGTGCTTCTTCCGCCATCTTTCGGTACTTAGCGTTTTCTGCCGCCAGTTTCTCATATGTCAGGTACCGGTAATGCCACGCTTCGGGATAATCAGGATCTGCTTCCAAAGCCTTCTCCAGGGCATACTGCGCATACTCAGGCTCCCCTGTCTCATAAAGGCGGATAGCCGCGGTGACGGCTGCTTTTGGGGACGTGAACGGGCCGCCGGACTCATCAAGGAGACGCACTACGGGGTCAATGTGGCTTTCACGCCAAAAACCATCAAGCTCGCGTGGGTCAGTTGGGGCAGATTCTGCCAGGGTGAGCCATCGTTCAGCATCAGGAGATTTTAGCTCTTGGGCGCGGCGAAACTCACGGGCTGCAGCTGGAAAGTTCTGTGTCTTAAGGTATTCCACACCACGGTTGGTATAGCGTTCGGCCAATTGGGGACGAATAGCAGCAAATACCTGGTAACCAAGTAGCCACAGTATCGCAAACGCCACAACAAAGATGGCGGTTGTCCTGCGTGCGGAGAACACCGGCTCTTTCGTTTCTTTCTTTTTGGCCGATGTCATAATCTACAACCGCTCAGAGATGAGCATCCCCTCACGCTCTGGGAGTTGCTGCCAAATAGCTTCTGTCACAAATGGCATAAAGGGGTGGGCCAACTTCAGGGTGCCAGTAAGAACCTCAAAGAGTACGGCACATGTTTTGTCTGTCACACGGCCATTTTCATCTTTCTGGTTCTTTGCCGCCTCAACATACACATCTGCAAATTCGTGCCAGGCAAACTCGTGGAGTGCCTGGATTGCTTGGGCAAAGCGGTAGCTATCTAAGTGCGCCGCAATTTCTTCCTTGGCGTTCAAATACGCAATGGTGATGTCTTTATCAGCCTCTGTAATAGAGCCGGTTACCTGCGTGTCAGCATTGAGGGATAGTTCATGTGCGTCCTCGTATTTTGTCATGGTTGCCCGTGGCAAATCACTTGGAAGCCGGCCATCCATTTGCATGAGCACAAACCGGGCCATGTTCCACAGCTTGTTAGCAAAGTTGCGGCCGCCGATCATTTTTTCCTCGGGAAGCGGAAGGTCGCCTGCAGCTGCGCTTCCTACCACCAGGCCAAAACGCAGGGCATCAACGCCGTACTTGGCGGCTAGCTCTACTGGAGAAACTACATTCCCCTTAGATTTGGACATCTTTTTACCCTGGGCATCGTTCACCATGCCGTGGAAATACACGTTCTTAAACGGTACTTGGTCGCGCAGGTAGAGGCCCATCATAAGCATGCGGGTAACCCAGGAGAAAATGAGGTCTCGCCCCGTTTCCATTACGGTTGTAGGATAGAAGTCCTCCAGATATTCCTCACCCATGGCCTCAAGTACGGCCACTGGCCACTGCGCAGATGAAAACCAGGTATCAAAAGTATCTGGGTCATTGGCAATTTCCGGCACGTCGGGCATTGCACCCGCAATAGGAATGCCCCACCAAATCTGACGGGAGATGTTCCAATCGCGCAGACCCCTCAGCCAATCAAGCTGAATTTTTTTGTATCCTTCTGGATAATAGGTAACCTCACCCTTTTCAATTGCTTCAATGGCACGGTCTGCCAGGGGGCGGACCTTAACGTACCACTGCGGCATAACCATAGGCTCAATAGGCTGCAGGGACTTGTAGCAGAGCGCTACAGAGTGACGATAGTTCTCGTCCACCTTTTCAATAAGTCCAAGCTCTTGGAGGCGGGCAGCAATAAGCTTGCGTGCCTCGGCCGCCTTTATACCGGCAAACTCACCCGCAATGGCGAGCAGCTTACCATCCATGCCAATGACCGGCGTAATAGGAAGGTTGTGACGCTGGGCGATCTCAAAGTCTATTGGGTCATGCGCCGGTGTAATGGTCATGGCACCAGTACCAAACTCGGGCTTGATTGCCTCGTCAGCAATAACCGTCATGGTTATGGTTTCACCTGTGGCAATTTGGACGGGGTAGGACTTGCCCACAAATTCTTTGTAGCGCTCGTCCTCCGGGTGAACCACGATGGTCTTATCACCAAACTTGGTTTCTGGACGGACGGTGGCAATGGTAATGGGGCCGTACTTAATGTAGTACAGCGGGTCTACCCGGTCTTCGTGGAGCACTTCAATATCAGAATAGGCAGTCCGGTACTTTACCGAGTAGTTAACAATGCGCTCACCCCGATAAATAAGGCCTTCCTGGTACATCTTCCGAAACGTGCGGTACACACGGTCTACGACCAGCGGATCCAAAGTGAACCGATTTGCGTCCCAATCTGCGGAAGTACCCATCATACGCACCTGGTTCTCAATGTTTTCCTTGTTCGCCAAGGTAAATGCCAGGGTTTCCTCACGGAATTGCTCCTGCGTCATTTGGAAACGGGAACGGCCTTCTTTTTCCAGCTTTTTTTCAAATACAATTTGGGTTTCAAACCCGGCGTGGTCTGTACCCATAACCATGAGGGTACGGTCACCTTTCATGCGATGGTACCGCGCCATAATATCTTCAAGGGTACAAACGAGCGCGTGACCCATGTGCAGGTTGCCGTTAGCATTGAACGGCGGCATGACAAGGGACCACGGCTTACCCGTGCCTTGCGGTTTGAATGCGCCAGAAGACTCCCACATTTCATAAATGCGGGCCTCGTGCTCACCGGCTACATATGCTTTTGGGAATTCGTTTTCCATAGATACCGGCTCAGTGTAACCGAAATCTTGAGGTTTGGGTATGCATTTCCAACCAGACAGACACGCTTCATTCTGCTAGCATACGGATATGCATTCCACGGACTTGGCAGCCTTTCTCCACTCGCCCTATTGGGAGGAATTTTTGCGTGCCAACGGCCAGTCTGTGGAGCGCTCGGGTGATGCCCTCTATCTCCAAGGGACCCTCCCAAGTGGCGGCAGCTATTGGCGCTCCTCCCGGCTTCCTATTGATGATTCCTGGTCCCCTCCTCCATTTACAAAAAACGCCTGGTTCATCCGTCTGGAACCCTTAGCAGAACTCCCAGCCTCCCTTTCCAAATTCGGACGGGTTCGCGCTACGGACTCTGTGCAACCAAAACAGACGCTCGTTGTGGACCTTTCCCGGACTGAAGAGGAGGTTTTAGCGGGCATGAAGAGCAAGCACCGATACAACATCCGCCTTGCGGAACGCCACGGCGTAACCGTTGAACTCTTCCACGAAGAAGCGCCGCAGCACTACGACCGTTTTTGGAAACTCCTTACAGAAACCGCCACCCGGCATACCTTCCGCACCCACAAAGAAGAATACTACCGGCACATGGTAGCCACGCTTGCCCCCCATGGCAAAGCCCATTTGGCGTTTGCCCGTATTGGCGACCAAGACTTGGCTGCCCTCCTTCTTATTACCCATGAAGAGACGGCAACCTATTTGCATGGCGCTTCCACCGATGCACGCAAAGAAGTGATGGCCCCCTTTCTCCTGCACTGGCAGACCATGCAGTGGGCCAAACACCACGGGTTTGTTTCGTACGATATGTGGGGGACAAATGCTGTCCAGACTGAAGAAGGTTGGGCACCACGTGCCAATCACCCTTCCGCTGGCACTACCCGCTTCAAACTAGGCTTTGGCGGTGAGGTCATTCAGTACCCAGGTGCCTTTGACCTTGTCTTGAAGCCAATTCCGTATACACTCTACTACAGTATTCGTCGCATTATCCGCCGCCAGAGCTCATTTTAAGCCATGCTACGAGCAATCAAGTCCAACGTCCGCAAGCGGGTCCCCCAGAAGTCCATTAATCGCTTCCACTTATTCGAAGCCATATGGGCCAATATTCGGTACCGTTTCCCTGCGCGGGGCATGTTGGTAGTTGGCATCACTGGCACAAAGGGTAAGACCACGACAAGCCACTACGTGGCCAGCATCCTGGAAGAAGCAGGCTTTAAAGTAGGGATGGCCACCACTGCAGTCTTTAAGATTGGTGATGAAGTCTGGGCCAACGAGAGCAATAAGAGCGTCTTGCACCCAATGGAGCTTCAGGCGCTTCTCCGCCGCATGAAAGATGAGCGCTGCGACGCAGCAGTAGTTGAAGTGACCTCTCACTCCCTGGACCAACACCGTGTCTGGGGAATCCCTTTTCGTTTCGTTGGTTTCACGAACCTCTCGCACGACCACCTGGACTACCACGAGACAATGGAGCACTACCGCGACTCCAAGCTGAAGCTCTTCCATTGGAGAAGTGCGCGAGCCTGCGCCATTAATGCCGATGACCCGGTGGGCCAGTATATTTTGGATAGGACAAAGATCCGCCGTCGCTGGAGCTACAGCATGGAAACGGACATCCCCTACCCCTCCGCCACCGACCATGCCTGGGTAAGCAGGGTTTCTGCCAACTCCACTTCCGCCACCTTTACCCTTCACACAGGACTTGAAGAAGCCCGCGTCCAGCTGCAACTTCCTGGACGGTTCAATATTGAGAACGCCCTCTGCGCCGCAGCACTTTGCTCCAACCTCAACGTAAAGCTGGGTACCGTAGTTGCCGGCCTGGAAAAGGTGACCCGCGTCCCGGGCCGCTTGGAAAAGATTGAAACGAACAAAGGCTTTTCCGTCATCATCGATTACGCCCATACACCGGACTCCTTGGAAAAGCTCTACAGCACCCTGCGTCCCGACATCCGCGGCAAGATGATTGCGATCCTTGGTGCCACAGGTGACCGCGACCGGACGAAGCGGCCTATCATGGGCGCCCTTGCTGCCCGCTTTTGTGACGTAGTCATTCTCACCGACGAGGAACCTTACACAGAAGACCCGTTGGCTATCATTGAAGAAATCGCCAAAGGAGTACCACGAGGCCGCACCCTTTTCCGACCAAGTCAAAAAGAGCTGCAGCGCCGTGAAAAGGAACGTACTGTCTTCCGTAAGGATGACGAAAGTGGTGAAGGTGAGTGGTGGTGGAAAGAGCCAGACCGCGCCAAAGCCATTGCCCAAGCCATAGACCTGTGCCGCATGGACGATGTTGTCCTTGTCACCGGCATGGGTGCCCAGACTAGCAAGTATGTCGGCGATGAAAAAGTGCCTTGGGATGACCGGGAAGTCGTGGAACGTATCCTTCGTGCCAAGAAACTCCTATGACCGTTTCCCGCGGACTTACACCGGCACTTATCCTGGCTACCGTTAGTCATGTGGCCAGCCTGTTTATCCCCCTGGAGTGGCCAAGTGTTTTGAACTTCCTAAGCCACCTCCTTTCCCTCATTGGCATGGCCTGGGCCTTGTCTTGGCTCCTCACCGCCCGAAAGGAACAGAAGCAGATCAAGGTGGGCTCAGAGCTTATCCTTGCACTAGCTTTCCTCTCGTGGGTTGTGAGTGCTTACTACATTGGCACTGCCAAACCTGAGCCGGCACTCGGCATATCTCCCGCCGGCATGGTCAGCAACATCCTCCACCTCATTTTCCTAGGCGCCCTTACCTGGGTCACTGTTTACACCCACCTCTACACCGAAACTAAGCCTCAAAGCTCATAGGATATGGCTGAAAAAACCCTTCTTATTGTTGATGGAAACGCCCTTATATACCGGGCTTATCACGCTTTCCCTAAGAACCTGACCGCACCTGATGGGTCTCCTGTCGGTGCCACGTTTGGTTTCTGCCGGATCCTTTTTGGCGCCATCCGCAACCTCAAGCCTACCCACCTAGCCATAGCCTTTGACTTGCCTGGCCCAACGTTCCGCCATGAAATGTTTGCGGATTACAAAGGCACCCGCTCTGCAATGCCCGAAGACTTGGTGAGCCAAGTCCCAGTGGTGCACGAAATTGTGGAAACTATGGAAGCCCCCATTTTCACCCATGAGGGCTTGGAGGCTGACGATATGATTGGCACTATTTCCCGCCTCTTGGAAGAGAAGCATTCGGAGGTACGTACCATCATCCTCTCGAGTGACCAGGACCTTCTCCAGCTCGTGACCGAACAGACCCTCATGTATGCACCGGCGGTCCTCCCTAAAAAACCTACGCTTTTCACTGTTAAGGAAGTGCAAGAAAAGTACGGCTTTGATCCTATCCAAATGATTGAGTATAAGGCGCTACGTGGCGACCCCTCAGACAACATCCCTGGCGTAAAAGGCATTGGCGAAGTTACCGCTACCCAACTCCTCAAACAGTTTGGGACCATTGACGCCCTCTACAAAGCCCTCGCCAAGGGCCCTCTGGAAGGGGTTAAGACAGGTGTGCAGGACAAACTTAAGGAACATGAGGCAGATGCCCGCCTCAGCCACAAGCTTGCCACTATTACCACCGACGCCAAGATCTCTTTTTCACTGGATAACTGCAGGCTAGAGCTCCTTCAGCCAGAAAACCTTGTGGATCTCTTCCGCAAACTGGGCTTTAAGAGCCTGATTGAAGAGCTCCCTGGCAGCCACAAGCTTGCCGCAACTGCAGCCGACGTCTTTGGTGAAAAAGAAGAAGCCCTTGCCGCCGTGGAGGAAGAGGCACACGAAGAGTGCGAGAGCGACCGTATTGATGCCTCTCTGGCACCAGTGCTCCGCACCATGGAAGACTATGGCGTAAAGATTGATGTGCCCTACCTGGCCAAATTGGAAGCAGAGTTCACGACGGAAATTGGCACCATCACCGCCGAACTCCAGGAGCTGGCAGGCCAGCCCTTCAACCCAGACTCCCCCCAGCAAGTCGGCTTCATCCTCTACGATGTAATGAAGATTCCCACTACACACATCCGCAAGGGTAAAACTGGCTTCACCACCGATGCGGACACCCTCACCAAAATTGCGGAGGAGCACCCTATTGCCGCCCTTCTTCTCACCTACCGTGAAAAGACCAAGCTGCTTAATACCTACATTAAGCCGCTTCAAGAAATAGTGGATAAAAAAGGGCGCGTGCATACCAGCTATGCGCCAGACACGTCTACGGGGCGTGTTTCCTCAAGGAACCCCAACCTCCAGAACATCCCCACCAAGAGTGAGCAGGGACGCCGCATTCGCAAGGCCTTTATTACAGAAAAGGGGTGGTGCCTTATTTCCGCAGACTACTCTCAGATTGAGCTGCGGGTTGCCGCCCACCTTTCAGGTGATGCAGCCCTTATTGAAGCCTTTAATACTGGTGGCGATTTCCACAAAGAGACCGCCGAGAAAATGGGAGTGGACAGGCGTACGGCCAAGATTATTAACTTTTCCATTCTCTATGGCAAAGGGGCCTATGGTTTTTCACAAGACCTGAACATTAGCGTGGACGAGGCGAAAAAATACATTGAACAGTACTTTAAGACCTTTAGCGGCCTACGCACCTATTTGGATAAAGTTCTGAATGACGCGCGCACCAATGGCTACGGTGAAACCCTCTTTGGTCGTAAGCGGCCATTCCCCAACCTCACCGCCGGGAACTACAACCTGCGTTCAGCTGCAGAGCGCGAAGCCCTCAACCTACCGATCCAAGGTACTGCTGCCGAAATCCTAAAGAAAGCCATGTGCAGCTTGGACAACAGGCTTAAGGAGTCTGGGAGCAAGGCCCGCATGATCCTTACCGTGCACGACGAACTGGTGCTGGAAGCCCCAGAAAAAGAAGCTCAGGCTATTGCCGCCATCCTCAAGGAGACCATGGAGACAGCGGTACAGCTCATCGTCCCCGTATTTGTCGAGGCAAAGACAGGTTCCAACTGGGCAGAAATGACTCCAATCGAAAACTAAACCAGTTTTCCTGGTCCCAACAGGTAAGACAAATCGCGGATAAACTTTTCCGGCAAGGCAACCACGTCCAGGGTGGCTGCCATTTTGCGTTCTTCCTGATAAATGCGGACCCACCATGTGGCATCCTCTTTTTTGTCGGTGAGAGCCGTATGGAGTTCAACGACAAAGTTTTCCTTGCCCCATTCGTTAAGCAAGGCACTCATGAGGAGCGCCAAGGCCTCGCTGGTATGTAGGCAAGCAACAGCACTCGCCTTCTCTACTGAGCTTCCCTGGCTTGGGGGGATATACCAGACTTCCTTGTTAAAGAGTGGCGCAGAAGGGGCGTAAATGGTGCCATCAGTTGCATCATGCAGAAGGTAACCACGCTCTGCCCGGCGCAACTTGGTAATGAGCTCGTGGTCAATGAGGGGAACGTCACCTGCGACAGGGTGGCTGGTCGCAATAATCTCCCCTACGCGCTGGTATTCGTCATTAACAGTATGCAGCCACCCAGTGTGCATCATCACCTGTGCATGGTGAAGGTGGGGGTTGTGGTGGATATGCAGCAAGCGCTGTTGCAGCAGCTGAAGCCAGGCATGCCACTCCTTGGCTTTCCAGGACTTCAAATGTTTCTTGCCACGGTAGAGGAGGAGTTCGTATTCCCCCACTGGCGGCTGCTCGCTATAGAGCGTGGAACTAGTCCCATGGCGTGGTGGCGGATCCATGAGGAAGGGTGGACGGGGATGGTTGGCGGCAAGAAAATCGCCACGTTTCCCACTATGCAAAAGGTTCCCCTCTGTAACCTGGAGGGCATGGGCAACGGAGCTCCCAAGGAGCACCCACTGCCTGAAAACCGGATTAAATCTGTATGTGTGCATGTGCCCGTTTGTCTCACACAATGATACGTGACCCTGTACCTGTTGCACAAGGAAGCCATTCCTGGTACTATAGCGCGAGATTAGTTACCAGAACTCACAGTAAATTCATGCCAGTCACCAAGTCTGCCAAACGCGCACTTCGCGTTGCACATCGCCGTCACGAAGAGAACCTCGAAACGAAGGCTATGTACAAAAAAGCAGTGAAGGCAGTCCGCAAGGCAGTTGAAACAAGTGCCAGTAATGTCTCTGAGCTTTTTAGCACAGCACAAAGCGCACTCGACACCGCTGCAAAGCGCAAGACCCTTCACCGCAACAAGGCTGCCCGTCTTAAGAGCCGTCTTGCCAAGAAGCTGAACGCAGAAGGTGCTAGCACCGCTGCCGCCGCTCCTAAGGCTAAAAAGGCCGCTGCACCTAAGAAGGCTGCCGCCAAAAAGCCAGCTGCAAAGAAGGCTGCCGCTAAGAAATAACTTAGCACCAACCGCCTCCTCCAGGAGGCGGTTTTTTAATTGACATTTATTTCCAACCTGGAATAGTTGAGATGCGATTCTTGAGGTATTCATGCAAGTAACTATAAAGACGTTCATCGGAGGGGGTTTTTCAAAAAACATCTCCACTGCAGTCACTGAGGCGGAAAACGCCTTTAAAATTTGGAAGATGGGTGAAGGCAAGTTGCTCAAAATAACTCACCTCTCGACCTCGATCGTCCCAGGGGAGGCCACTATCGCCTTCGCAATAACCATCCTCTATGAGGGGTGATTAGCAGAAGCCAGTGCCCAGCGCTGGCTTCTTTTATTTAATGGTATGATGATGTCATATGAGCCGCGACCGCCTCACCATTACCCTTGACGATGCCCTCCTCTCCGCCGTAGACGGTACGATTGATGGCTCTTCGGTACGTAACCGCTCGCATGCAATCGAGCATTTGATCCGGCAGGGGCTCCGCCTTCACGAGCTGACACATGTAGTGCTGACTGCCGGCGCCGCCTCGGATCAGCCACTCATCCCCTTATTAGCTGAGAAGCTGAATGCCACAAACATCATACGATGTATGATAATTTCCGATCCCAACCATCCAACCTGGGCAACCGAGGTAGCCGCCTCCCTAGGTTCTCTCTCCTCCCGCCTCCAAACCAAGATTCTCCCAGGCGACTTTGGCAGCGCTGCCGCACTCACCCTAGCTGCCAATGAGCTCCTCACTCCCTTCCTTTCCATTGAGCTAGGTCCGGAAACAATGCTCCCACCCAGCTTCCTCCCCCTCTACACGGCGCATCACCAGAGTGGAAACGTGGTGACTCACCTGCTGACCACCGAAGACGGGACAACGTTCCACCAGAGCGGGGTACGGGTTATTGATGCCAGCTTCATTACCTCCATTCCTGCCGGCCGTGCGGACCTGCAGGATGTCTTTCCCCTCCTTGCAAAAGCCGGTAGAGTGGGGACATATGTCGAATAACAACCATCGCTCTGCCCTCATTATTGCGGGCGGAACAGGCACCCGTCTCTGGCCTATGAGCCGGCGGAACCTCCCTAAGCAGTTTCAACACCTTCTCGGTTCAGAAACACCTTTTCAGCACATGGTCAACCTGGTTA
>DATHWI010000016.1 GCA_035460805.1 Verrucomicrobiia bacterium
CTCTTTAAATGGCGAACAGCCATACCCTTGGGACCTGCTCCAGCCCCAGGATGAGATGAGCCGACATCGAGGTGCCAAACGATTCCGTCGATATGGACTCTTGGGAATCATCAGCCTGTTATCCCCGGCGTACCTTTTATCCGTTGAGCGATGGCCCTTCCACACAGAACCACCGGATCACTATGGCCAACTTTCGTTTCTGCTCGACTTGTCAGTCTCGCAGTCAGGCGGGCTTATGCCATTGCACTCGACGGTTGATTTCCGACCAACCTGAGCCCACCTTCGCACGCCTCCGTTACCATTTAGGAGGCGACCGCCCCAGTCAAACTGCCCACCATGCGCTGTCCCGGAGCCGGATGACGGCTCGCGGTTAGACAACCATGTTCATAAGGGTGGTATTTCACATTGCGGCTCCACCAGAGCTGGCGCCCCGGTTTCATAGCCTACCACCTATCCTACACATGCAAACACGATTGCCAGTGCAAAGTTACAGTAAAGGTGCACGGGGTCTTTCCGTCTAACCGCAGGAACCCCGCATCTTCACGGGGAATTCAATTTCACTGAGGATGTGCTGGAGACAGTGGGGAAGTCGTTACGCCATTCGTGCAGGTCGGAACTTACCCGACAAGGAATTTCGCTACCTTAGGACCGTTATAGTTACGGCCGCCGTTTACTGGGGCTTCGATTCAAAGCTTGCACTTCTCCTCTTAACCTTCCAGCACCGGGCAGGCGTCAGGCCATATACGTCGTCGTTTGACTTAGCATAGCCCTGTGTTTTTGCTAAACAGTCGCCACCCCCTGGTCTGTGCCCTACCAGCCTGGTTGCCCAGTCTGATAGCCTGCTTATCCCGAAGTTACGCAGGTAATTTGCCGAGTTCCTTCAGCACACTTCGCTCAAGCGCCTTGGTATTCTCTACCTGTCCACCTGTGTCGGTTTAGGGTACGGTCTATGTGGGGGCTATTTCCAGGAACACCTTCGCTGCTCGGGCAATCCGATAAGCCCAAACAACTTACAGCATCCGTCACTCACCCACTGGCCCACGAATATTAACGTGGTTCCCATCGACTACGGCTTTCGCCCTCGCCTTAGGGGCCGGCTAACCCTGCGCAGATTAGCTTTACGCAGGAACCCTTGGACATTCGGCGGGAGTGTTTCTCACACTCCTGTCGTTACTCATGTCTGCATTCGCACTTCCGATACCTCCAGGCGCCCTCACGGGTCGCCCTTCGCAGGCTTACGGAACGCTCCGCTACCACGCATCAATCCCGAAAGAATGATGCATCCTAAGCTTCGGTGCACGGCTTTAGCCCCGATACATTTTCGGCGCAGAAACCCTTAATTAGACCAGTGAGCTGTTACGCTTTCTTTAAAGGATGGCTGCTTCTAAGCCAACCTCCTGGTTGTTATGGGATTCCCACATCCTTCCACACTTAGCCGTGACTTAAGGACCTTAGCTGTAGGTCAGGGTTGTTTCCCTTTTCACGACGGACGTTAGCACCCGCCGTGTGTCTCCCGAGTAGTACTCCCAGGTATTCGGAGTTTGGTTAGGTTTGGTAACCCTGTGGGGGCCCCTAGCCCATCCAGTGCTCTACCCCCTGGGGTATTCACTCGAGGCTCTACCTAAATAGATTTCGCGGAGAACCAGCTATTTCCAGCCTTGATTGGCCTTTCACCCCTATCCACAGTTCATCCGAGGCTTTTTCAACAGACACCGGTTCGGTCCTCCAGCAGGTGTTACCCTGCTTTCAGCCTGGTCATGGATAGATCGACTGGTTTCGGGTCTAATCCGACGAACTGAACGCCCTGTTCAGACTCGCTTTCGCTTCGCCTACAGCTATCGCCTTAAGCTTGCTCGTCAGACTAAGTCGCAGACCCATTATACAAAAGGTACGCCGTCACCCTTGCGGGCTCCGACTGTTTGTAAGCATCCGGTTTCAGGTTCTATTTCACTCCCCTTGTCGGGGTGCTTTTCACCTTTCCCTCACGGTACTGGTGCGCTATCGGTCGGTAAGGAGTACTTAGGCTTGGAGGGTGGTCCCCCCATGTTCAAGCAGGATTTCACGTGTCCCGCCCTACTCGAGGCTTCATTTCGGCATTACCTGTACGGGGCTGTCACCCGCTATGGCCCAACATTCCAGATGGTTCCAGTTGTCCTCTATGAAGCACTGGCCTAGTCCGCGTTCGCTCGCCACTACTAGCGGAGTCTCGGTTGATGTCCTTTCCTCCAGGTACTTAGATGTTTCAGTTCCCTGGGTTTGCTTCTAAACCCCTATGTATTCAGGGTTAGATACCTTCATTTGATAACTGGAAATACGAACCCGAACCCGAAGGCCCGCGCTCGCAATTCCAGTCATCGAAGGTGGGTTGCCCCATTCGGAAATCTACGGATCAACGGTTGTTCGCACCTACCCGTAGCTTATCGCAGCGTACCACGTCCTTCTTCGCCTCTTACCGCCAAGGCATCCACCAGATGCTCTTTGGTCACTTGATCGCTCTCATTAGCAATGCTCACCGTGT
>DATHWI010000017.1 GCA_035460805.1 Verrucomicrobiia bacterium
TTTCTTATTACACAAAAACCCGGCCACTAGGACCGGGTTTTCTTGTGCTTACAAAGGATTATTCAGCCTTCTTGTCGCCATCTTCTGGCTCAGCTTCCTTCACACCTTCTTCGGTGCCAAACTCGGTGGTAACTTCACCGGCGTCAACTTCATCAAGGGCGGCCATTTCTTCTTCAGAGCGTGGCTCTGTGACGGAAACGACAGTCTGCTCCGGCTCATCAAGGATGACAATGCCGGCAGGTGCCTTAAGGTCTGCAACGGTGAGGGTGTCTTCAAACGTCTTGAGGATGGAAATATCCACTTCAATTTCTGAGACAAGGTCTTCTGGAAGACATTCAACTTCAACGAAGTCCTTAACAGCGATAAGGGTGCCGCCAAGGATTTCCACTGCGTCAGAAGTACCTACTAGGGTAAGGGTAATTTCTGTACGAAGCTTTTCCTTGAGGTTCACGATGTACAAGTCAGCATGCTGAATGGTACGGCGGAGCGGGTCTACCTCAATGTCGTGAATAAGGACCTTAACGGCAGGGTCGTTATCTACCTTGAGGGCAATGAGCGTTGATGTTCCAGCCTCGTGGTAGAGCTTGGTGAACTCTTTCTGGTCGAAAGCAAGGGAGATGCTTTTCTTGTTATGTCCGTACATAACTGCAGGAAGAAGGCCTTCTTTACGAAGCCCTTTGACCTTGCGACCGAGTTCTTCACGGCGTTTGGCCGTGATAGTTGGGGTAGCGGATTGGGCAGTCATTGTTACTTTTTCTGAAACGCTTTAATGAAATTACCGTCGAACTTACGAAGCGCGTCATGCAAAGCAATGACGTCGTCTGTGCTAAGTGGCGGGAGATCCGCCGGGGAACCGAATGCTGCTGCGCGGTTGACGTGGACAAGAAGCGAAATGCTTAGTGGCACTTCACCGTTTTGGTTCACGAGCTGAAAGTGGTGAAACTCACCTTCGGGCTGCTGCAGTGGTTCCATAGGTGTAGAGTTACGGATACTGTTATACTTTAGCGGAAAATCTCAGATTGTAAACCTTTTCTAATCTGATAATCAGCATTTTGCAGGCGGGGAGGGCGATGGGCAAAAAGAAGGCCCAAGCGAGTGGCTTGGGCCCGTGGCGAAATGCGGTTAGGTCCGTAGGTTAGCGAGACAATATGCCTCCGCTACTTTACCCACTTCGTCAGCCGTTAGTCGGGCGTCGATGACATGGAAGACTTCTGAGGGGTAGTCTTTATGCATGATGTCGGCCCAGGCGTTCTCTTTGCGAAGTGAGACGAGTCTCTCTTCCAAGTCTTCTTGGTTCACCGGGTCACCGTCTCGTTCACAGCGGAAGTGCACCCTTTTGATGAGGGTTTCTTCATCAATGAACAAATAGGGGATCCGTACCGTTCTCTCTGCGGTCAGGAGCTTGGGGAGGGAGTCTCCTATGCCCTGGTAGTCCAAGTCCGTCAGGATAAGATGTCCGTCTGGCAGGGTGTCAAAACTCTCCCGCACCTTGCCGTACAAGTACCCGTGTACCAAGTTCCGTTCGAGGAGTTCGCCGCGTTCAAACTTTGCGTCGAACTCTTGCGGGCTGACATTAAGGTACTTACCTGGTGGGTCTGAGGAGCGAGGCGGTCGTGTGGTGGCGGTGCATGCAGGGTAGAGCCGAGGAAGCTGTGCGTCCTCTGCGAACCGTGCTTTTAGCCGCTCCATAAGTGTGTCTTTTCCCGCGCCCGCGGGACCAGCGGGAATAATAGCAATCACTCTTTGCAAATGTTCGTCACCTCCGGGTGATGAACTCAAACCCTAGCACAAAAGAAGCTTCCTCCTCAAGGACTAGGCAGCGTCCTGCAATGCCTTCATATGGTCACGGAGCTCGGCGGCCTTCTCAAACTCCAGGGCAAGGGCAGCCTGTCGCATCTGTTCGCGCAGTTCTTCCAGGCGGTAGGCACGCTCGCGGGAGTTCATTTTGGTGTACTGGGCTTTGTCTTCTTCCACGCTCAGGACGGCATCGGTAGGAAGGGCAACATTGATTGGCTTCATCATGAGTACTGGCACAATGCCATGCTTAGTGTTGTACTCCTGCTGCACGCCACGGCGGCGGTTGGTCTCGTTAATGGCACGTTCCATAGAGCCGGTAATGCGGTCGGCATACATGTACACTTTGCCGTCTGGGTGCCGGGCAGCACGCCCAATGGTTTGGACAAGTGAGGTCTCGGAGCGAAGGAACCCTTCTTTGTCGGCATCCAAAATAGCTACCAAGCTTACCTCTGGAAGATCCAGGCCTTCACGGAGCAGGTTGATGCCTACAAGGACATCATAAATACCAAGGCGCAGGTCTTGGAGGATCTGAGACCGTTCCAGCGTCTCTACATCGGAGTGTAGGTATTGCACCTTAATGCCCTTGTCCAAGAAGTACTCGGTGACGTCTTCTGCCATGCGCTTGGTAAGAGTGGTGACCAGGGTGCGCTCTTTCCGTTCAACGCGAATCTTAATCTCCTCAAGGAGGTTAGTAATCTGGCCCTCAACGGGACGGACTTCAATTTCGGGGTCCAGAATACCGGTAGGGCGGATAAGCTGCTGGGCGATAAGGGGGAGGGTGACGTTCTTGTCTAGGCGGATACGCTGTTCTTCCGCACGGGCTTTCTCCAGTTCAAACTGGGAAGGAGTGGCGGACACGAAAATGGTTTGGCCGTGCCGTCCCTGGAACTCTTCAAAGGTCAGTGGGCGGTTGTCTTTAGCGGCGTTTAGGCGGAAGCCGTAGTCTACCAGCGTCTGCTTGCGCGCTTGGTCGCCACGGTACATTCCGCCAATCTGGGGGATGGTAATGTGGGATTCATCTACCACAAGGAGGAAGTCATCTGGGAAGTAGTCCAAAAGAACGGAAGGGGGACTACCGGGTGTGCGGCGGTCAAAGTATCGGGAATAGTTCTCAATGCCCTGCACGGTACCGGTCTCCGTGATCATTTCCAGGTCATAGGTAGTGCGCTGCTGGAGGCGTTGGGCTTCTACAATCTTGCCGTGTGCCTGGAGGGCGGCCACTTCTTTTTCCATGTCATTGCGGATTTCCTCCACAATGCCCATGCGGTTTGTCTCATCGGTTAGGTAGTGCTTGGCTGGGAAGATATCCACAGACTCTACTTTCTCAGAGACTTCCATGGTAACGGGGTCGAGTAGGGCGATTTCCTCTACTTCATCACCAAACTGGGTGATGCGGATCTGGAAATCGTCATAACTAGGGAAGATGGTCAGCGTGTCGCCCTTAATGCTGAACTTGCCGCGGCGAACTTCCACGTCGTTGCGTTCAAATTGGACATCTGAGAGGCGGCGGGCCAGCGCAGTTTGGGAGATACGTTCACCTTTCTGTACTTTTACGCTGCCTGCGCGGTACAAATCAGGCGACCCTAGGCCGTAAATACAGGAAACCGATGCCACGATAATGACATCCCGCCGTGTGAGGAGTGCATGGGTTGAGGCGTGGCGGAACTTCTCAATTTCCTGGTTGATGTCCGCTTCCTTCTCAATAAATGTGTCAGAACGGGGGATATAGGCTTCCGGCTGATAGTAATCGTAGTAGGAAACAAAGTATTGGACCGAATTATTGGGGAAAAACTCCCGGAACTCTGCGAAGAGCTGGGCGGCCAAGGTCTTGTTGTGTGCCATTACCAAAGTAGGGCGCTGCACTTCCTGGATGATATTGGCGATGGTAAAGGTTTTACCCGAACCAGTTACACCCAAAAGAACTTGTTCGTTGGCCCCTTCCTTGAGACCGGTAACAAGGGACTTGATAGCAGTTGGCTGGTCACCTGTTGGCTCAAAGGGGGCCTTAAGCTCAAAGGGCTTCACGTGTGTCCTCCTTGCGGCGCCGCGTCCGCTCACGAGCCTCTGCAAGGCGCCACTTGGCAATTTCGGCATGGTTTCCTGACAAAAGGATGTCTGGCACCTTCTCGCCGTTAAACTCCAGCGGGCGGGTGTATTGCGGGTATTCCAAGAGCGGTGTGCCGTCCGAGTCCATCAAACTAAAGCTCTCTTCTTCAGGCGATTCCTCACGGATGACCTGTGGGATGAGCCGGGCCACGGCGTCCACTACCATCATGGCGGGTAGCTCGCCGCCGGTCAGGACAAAGTCGCCGATGGAAAGCTCTGCATCCACCATGCCGCGGATACGCTCGTCAAAGCCTTCGTAGTGGCCACAGAGAAGGGTGATTTGGTCATAATCCTCTGCAATTTGGCGGGCAATAGGCTGGGTGAAGCGCTTGCCTTGGGCGCAGAGCATCACTTTTTTGCGCTTTTCAGCAGGAATATGGCCAAGTTCGGCCTCAACCTTTTCTAATGCAGCTGCAACGACATCTACTTTAAGCACCATGCCGGCCCCGCCGCCGTACGGGGTGTCGTCGACGGTCTTGTGGTTGTCAGTGGCTACGGCGCGGATGTCATGAAGGTGTACTTCCAAATGACCCGCTTCCTGGGCACGTTTTAAAATAGAGGCACCAAGTGTGCCTGCAAACATGTCCGGGAAGAGGGTGAGAATATCGAAGCGCATCGGGTTAGTTATAGCAGAAGAGGGGGTATTAAAAAACTCCCACCCCGGTTGGGGTGGGAGATGAGCCTTATCCCTGGTTGAAGGGGATGAAGGCGTCCTGTTGCAGGTAGTCGGCGGCATTGCCGAGGGCTAGCCCGTGCAGGTCGATGACTTGGTCGTTGACGACCAAGAAGGGGTAATTGGGAGTGGGTCCATCCCACATGATGGCAATCTTGGGAGAGAAGCCAGCGCACGTGAAGAGGATGGCGCCTAGCACCGTGTAGGTGGCGGGGGTACCCAGCCTGTGAGCAAGGATCTCGCTCAACTCCGTCTCCTTCAAGCCGATTTGGTTGGCCAAATGTTGGCGCAACAGCTCGTCGGCACAGGAGTCCTTCGAGGCAACCTTAGGGTGCGCTGAGTCCAGGGGACAAAGTGCACCGATGCACAGGTAGGTGACCGCCGCCACGTCCTGGGCGCGAGCTGCCGTAGCAGCCAGCGTATCCAGGGTATGGCACGTGCTGATGGAGATGCCGAGCACGGGATCGTACTCGTGCAGGTCGAGGATGGCGCCGAGGCGTTCTTGCGTTTGCATGCTCATTTCCAGTTTCCGATAGGGATCACAGAAACGGAGAGGGTGTCTCCACTGTCTGTGCTAACTTGCTCCTCGTGAAGGCAAACAAGTCCAACGAGATCCTTTTCCTCCCCCTTTCTGAGGGGCAGGGTGAGAAGGTTATTTTCCGGTTTCGGAAGAAAGATACTTCTCACCAGGGCCTCGTTGTACCACCGTGCGAAGGACGCAGCGGGAATTGGCGCTTCAACAAAAGACTCGTGGGCAGGACGCTTGTCTATGCCGAACATGTCTGAGAAGCGGGTGAGGGGGGGATCGGCGATGCCTTCCGTGTTCACCAGGTTCTCCATTGCGCGGAACCGGCTGCAAAATCCGAGAAGTTGACCAATGTGTATGTGAAACGTACCAAGGTTAGCTTCATCGGCAATGCAGCCATCTCCAAGCGGAAGCCTCTCCATGACGGCGCTGCATTTCTTGAGATAGTCCATGCGTTGCGCAATCCATTCTGAGGACGGCCGTTCGCGTAGCTTGTGCTTATCGAACAGGGCGTGCACCTTCCCTTCCGCAGTTACGCGCAGGTAGGTCAGAAGGGTGTTGGGCTTATCCAGTCCGGAATCCTCTTCAAAGTAGATGGGGAGTCCGCCGATGGTTGAGTTGTACACGGAGTTGATATCAAACTCGGCCGTGCGGTCTCTATCCACGACATACTTCACATTTTCCCGAGGGGGGAGAGGAGCGAGAATGCGAATTCGCGCTACCTCTTGCTTGAGACGTTCACGGGTAATTTCTTCCCGGATTGTCCCTCGCTCCGCATGTAGCTCTTGGAGTTGAGCAGCAAGCCGCTCATTCTCCTTTCGCGCAATGTCCCGCTCTTCAGCGGTAGTACTGAGGACTGACACAAGCTGGCTGCTCGGGACGCCGTACATTGTGATGTACTGCGCCCGGGCGTTCATAAGTGCGTCATCGTCTGCTTTGTCCAACAGGTCAAAGGCAGCATTAACCTCGCTCATCCGCCGGTCAGAGTCGGCAGGCCGATCCAACTTATCAGGATGATAGAAAAGGCTCATAGTGCCGCGGGTCCTGTTTAGGACGCTGCGAGTTTCCTCAAGGGTTGGAAAATCCTTCGCAAGCTCAGGGGGGACCCCTAAGCTTCGAAGGGCGCCGACAAGGTCGGCGAGGGTAGTCGTAGTTGTTGCTAACGTATTACTCATCGTCGCCTTCGTCATGCTCGTCGGATTCGCCGACGGGCTCCTCCACTTCCAGCTCTTCCTCCTCTTCCTCGACGGGTATGCCCGTAAAGGTGCAGAATTCCAACATGAAAGCCTTGGTGTCCCTGTTGCTCAGGTACCAGGCGTGCGGAATGCGGCCGGGGTAATGAGCGGTGAGGAAGCGGTGAAGCTTCTCGGTGGCCTCGTCGATGTCAAGAATGCGGTCTTGAACCGTCTCCAGGAGGTCCTGAAGAATGAGCTCGCTGTTGTCGGTGTTTTCCGTGGTGGTATAACCCGTCGGGGTCGCGGTGGGTGCGGCGGCGCCGGTTGCCTTGGCAATTGCCGTGGCTTCCTCTTCTGCCTGCACTTCTGCGATTGGGCGCAACTGACCGTGGAAGAGCGTATAGCCGTCCGGGAGTTCAATAAAGCGCTCCGGGATGCCCATCTGCTGAGAGAGACTGGCCATGAGAAGGAGTGACCCTTCCGAAGGCTTGTCGCCGCGGTGTTCGAAAACGTTGAGGGCCGTCGTCACGTCGCCCATGCTCTTTCCGGTCCCGATGACTCGAGCCAGCATGAGGGGGGAGACGTCGTGCAGTTCGCGAAGCTCGTTGACCCTGGTAAGGTCTTGAGGCTCCAGAGCTGCAAGGGCGGGGTGGGTATCGCGTGAAAGTTCGGTTCCGGTGCTCATAATATCCTTCAAGTTGTCAACGGCCGAGGCCGTTCAAATACCGATAGTTTATAGCATTTACTTGCTACCCTGTCAATGACGGAAGGGATAGTTTTCCAGATTGGCAACTAAAAAAGCCGCCCTTTCGGGCGGCTTTTGCTTGCGCTAGGCAATTTCGTCTTGCGGAATGTCCTTAAGGGCATCGGCCATGGCACTGCTTTTTGCAGTGGTTTTGGCGGTGGCAGGAGCCAATGGCGCCTCACCTTCTTCTGCAGGGAAGAAGCCGCGCCCACCTTCTGGCTCAATGATCTTCAGGTTAATGCGCTCATTGTGGCGAGCACCAAGCACCCGAAGGATTGTGCGCAAAGCTTTTGCGGTCCGTCCTTCTTTTCCGATGATAGTCGCCATGTCCTCCGCTTTGACATGGAGGGAAATGAGCGTGCCCATCTCATCTACGACACGTTCTGTTTGCACGTCGTCCGCGTGGTCGACAATGGACTTCACAATAAATTCGACAAATTCCTGATCAAATTGTTTGTCCGCCATGGGAACCGTTCTTACCAATTATGGCTCTAGTATAGGGAGTCTTGGTGGCTCAGTGCAATAGAAAAGAAAAACCCCCGGTTCCGGGGGTTGTGTCTTAGGCTTGCGCCTCTTCTTCGGTAGCAGGCTCTTCCGTGGCGACTGCTTCTTCAGGAGCAGCCTCTGGCTCTGCGACTACCTCTTCAGCGGGAGTTTCCTCTGCAGGAGTCTCCTCTACTAGTTCAGCTGCTGGCTCTTCGACCGCGGCTTCTTCAGCTACTTCAACAGCAGGCGCTTCTGCAACTACTTCTTCCTTCTTGGTAGGTGTGTAGAAATTGCTGAGACGGCGGCTCTTGTCGAAAATACCGGCTTTGACCAAGAGGTTGGTGACGGTGTCGGATGGCTGGGCGCCTTTGGCGAGCCATTCCTCTGTCTTCTCTTTATTCACCACCAGCTGCTTGTCAGCTTGGGCTGGGTGGTAGTGGCCCAAAAGGTCAATGTATTTACCATTAAGCTTTGAGCGCTTTTCTTGTACCACAATACGGTAGTGTGGGTCGTGGATTTTTCCAGTGCGCGTCAGGCGAATCGCAAGCATGATTTGGAATGAATGAATTGAGTGAGTTCTCGGAAACGAGTCTTTGCTACCTTACCAGATTAGCTAGGGAGTGTCTAGTCTGGGCGCAAAAACGTGCCAAAGAAGAAGGCGCCCTGCTGAAAGGCGCCTATGGTGAAGAGTTGTGTGACAGGCGGGTGCCTGCCGAGTGTTGCGCGCGAAAGGAATTAGTTCTGAGTGTTCTGCTTCATACGTTGGTATGGTGCCTCCGTAATCTAGGATGCTTCTACTATACGCCAAAGAATGCGTTTGGGAATCCTAGCGCAACTTTTCGTACAATTCTTCAGGTTTCATCCGCTTTCCGGCAGCAAAAGCGGCGAAACTCATGCGCTTACTGCTTTCTGGCTGTACCTCGTCTAGCCAGAGCTTGTCTTCTGCAAGGTGCGCACTGTGGATGATGAGGCGCTTTCCCTCACACGTAAGCCAGGCACCAGGCCATCCTTGGTAAGCACGGATCTTCCGCTCGTTTGTCTGAGGATCGTCGTTAAGGTTGATGTGCCCGTCTTCTTTGGTGATGAACTTGGTGAAGGTGGCTTCAAAATCAAACTGGGGGATGAGGTCTATCTCTTCATTCAGGTATGCGTCGATATTCTCCAAGAAAAGGCGCGCCCCTTTTTGGGTAAGCAGCTCGTACAGTTCGTCGGGCGTTTCTTTACCGTGCAGTAGGTGGCTTTCTTGCGCGACAATATCGCCATGGTCCATTTTGGAGTCAATCTGCATGAGGCTGACACCTGTTTCCTTTACTCCGTCCAAAATTGCTTGGACAACAGGTGCAGGGCCGCGGTAAAGCGGAAGCATGGAGGGATGGATGTTCAGTGCCTGGCCCGCCACGGAATCCAAAAGGCCCTGCTTGAGGATGGCGCCATATCCTACAACCAGGATAAAACCGGCTTTGTTTTCTTCTACAATAGCCACCTGCTCATCCGTGGTGAGTTTGGTGTCTGTCACAATTGCGGCTGGCATGTACTTGTTTTGCTCAAGGACACGGAGCGCAATAGGTCCAATGGGAGGTGAGCCAAAAAAGACAAACGGGATGTCGTTTTTAGGTGTCATCATGCCTGTGGGTATGGAGGTGGTTCGCGGAAAACCCGCTTGTCCGGGTTTACGTAATCAGTGAAGAGCACGCCCTTAAGGTGGTCTATTTCGTGTTGAATAACCCGCGCAAAAAGGTGGTCGGCGGTAATTTCCTTTTGTTTGCCTTCCAGGTCGGTAAACTTGACCGTGACCTTGCGTGGCCGCTTCACATTGCCATAGACGCCAGGGATGGAGAGGCAGCCCTCTTCAATCACACTCTTGAGTGTGCTCCGCCAGAGTATCTGGGGGTTGATCATGGCGGTAAAAGGAATGCCGTCTGCTGGCTCTTCATCGTCCACGTATTCTGCAATGAACATGTTGATGCTGCGTCCCACCTGCGGTGCTGCCAGGCCGATGCCGTGGGCATTGTGCATGGTTTCGCGCATGGAAAAAGCGAGCTCACGGAGCTCAGGAGTTACTTCGGGGATGATTTCTGCCGATGTCCGGAGGATTTCCTGCGGTTCGACGTAGACGGGAAGAATCATGGAATGGGGAAGATATTCGAGGGTATCCTACCAGAAAATGACTATATTGCGTACCAAGGCCCGCGTTCCACTTTCCATGGCCGGGGCAGAGCGGCCAGTTCCTTGCGCAAGGCTAGTGGAAGCCGGGTGCCTTGAGGGGCGGTAAGCGTGATGATTAAGAGGGGCTTGCCTCTGCGTGAGGTTTGCCGGGGGTAGCTAATTTCCCATAAGCCACTCTTTGCTTTCTGCAGGGTTTCCATGAGCTCCGGAGGCGTTGGGTCGGCTTCTGCATCGTGTGGCACTGCGCAGACAACTTGCTCGACAAAGGGAGGGAGTCCCGCCTTGCGTGCATCTTCTATTGTGCGCACGCAGTACTCCGCAAAGGTGTTGTTGGCAACGGCTTGGACAAGCGGATGTCCAGGCTCTCGGGTTTGGATCAGCAGGGGTGCCCCTGTTTGCATGAGGCGGCCGACATCTCCCCAGCCATGGGCCTGATCTGCCAGGCTTACCTGGTGCAGGAGGGGGTCAATACTAATAATGGCCGCTAGGCCTACTGGATGGGGAAGCGAAGTGAGCATGGCGCGCGTCCCTAGGTGGATGGTGGGCGGGAGCGACGGCAGGCCAAGGGCACCAACGAGCTGGCGGGTCAGGGTTTCAATCCCCGGTATAACCGAGCGAGTACCGTCTTCCTCCGTTTTAAAACGGTCGTGGGCGTTGTAGAGGAGGAGCGAATGCTGGTTTTTGGCGAGAGCGTCGGAAATGTACCCAATAAGCCGCTCATTAATGATGCGGTCATGACCAAGGTCGGTAATTTCTGCGGATGGGGCAGTGCTTGTTGTGCTGCTGGCAGATGGCCAGAAAAGTTGTGCGGCGGGCAGGGGTAGGTTGGAGCGAAACGTCTCCTCGGCGTGACTTGCTTCCGCTAAGACATGGGCAGCATCAGTCAGGTTAAGGTAGGGTGTTTGGCCGGTATGGTACGAAATATCCTCAGGTTCAACCACTGTTATGTGGCGTAGGTTGACCCAGGGGGCAAAAAGAACCCGCTCCCGGCCGGTGGCCACATGGGTTTCACCGTGTGCAATGGACAACCAGGTTGTCCATTCTTGGGCCGGCGTGGAATCGGAAAAAGTGCTGCGGAATATCTCCGCGTACTTCTTGGCGAGCGATTGTTCAGCCTCCTCCCGTTTGCTGGGAACCAGGATCGCATGCTGTTTAATTCCCGCCCCCTTTTGAGGGTAGGGTTGTTTCCTGTCCCACTCAGCCAAAGCGGCGCGGACAGGTTTGGTGAGGGGAAATCCCCGCAATGCGGCGGGAAGCCAAACGTAGAGGGCGGTAGACAGGGAGCAGATGCCCTCTTCCGAAAGCCACTCAATGAGGCGGCGGTGTGGCTGCCGGACAAGCGGTGTGCTTGTCAGGACTTCGAAAAGGGATTCCGTGGCCTTGGCATCCTCTTCAATTTGCCAGACAACGCCTAGGTTCGGTCTGCCGCGGAAGGGGATAATTACTAAACTCCCCGCCTGTACTTTGACGTTAGGGGGGACTTTGTATGACCAGCCGGTTGTGGCACGCCGGAGACGGAGGACGGGGACGACAGTTACGGTCATTCCTTTGGCATGAGGGCCAGGTCGCCAAATGAATCCTCGCTGAAGAGGGTTTCAAACTGGCGGATGCGCCACTCGGGGTCTTTTAAGCGGCCAAGTGACTTTTTCCAAGAAGCATAGGTGCGGATGGGGTCACCTGAGAGCACATCGGACCGGGCGCCCGAAATAATATCGTCAGAAGTCTGATAGCTGAAAGCCTCAAAAGCGAGGCGCCGACGGAGTTCACGCTCTACACGCTCTTGGTCCTCCATGCTTTTACGGGCGAGAGGAATAAGGGTTTTGCGCACTTCCTCGATCTGTTCTTTGTCCTGGAGCATGAGGTCAAAGCCATAGATAGTCTCCACGTCAGAGGCATCGCAAAAATGACTAATGCCATAGGTCCATCCTTTGCGCTTGCGGAACTCGTCGTAGAGCGGCCCATGCACATGGTTAACCAGGTATTTGAGGAGGAACATGAGCGCTACAAACTCGTCGTTTGGCAGGGCTGGGCGCATCCAGCTGGAGATGTAGGTTGGGTGTTTTACCCCTTCCAACTCAACGTAGCGGAAGGCCGGGTCAACCCAGTGGGAGGGGGTGAAGTGTTGTGGGAAGTTGGTGCGGTGCGTGCGGATGCTCCCGATCAGCTTTTTAAGCTCGCTAAAGTCACTCTTGCCCACTGCAACCACCTTTGTCCCGCTGTGGAAATTAAAGAGCTGGTGCAGTTCAGCCAGCTTTTCGGGCGTGTACTGTTTAAGGTCTGCGTTGGTGCCAAAAATCTGCTGCAAAGTTACCCAGCTGGAATGGCGGAATTCTGTGTTCACATACTGGTGGATGCGATTGCGGCCAGGGAAGTACTTTTTCTCTCGGTCACGCTCGTTTTGTACCACGCCACGCTCAGGTGCTAGGCATTCTTCAGAAAAGAGGGGTTCGTACACCGTTTCAAACAAGGCATTGCTGGCAAACGTCAGCTCACTTAATGGACAAGCCATGCCATACCTTGTCATGAAAGCGTAAGTAGTCCCTGTCCGCTCACAGCCACGCAAGGCCAAGTCCAAGTCAAAACTATGGGCCTCGGCATGGTTTTTACTCTGGAGAAAGAGCGCATGCTCCAAAAAATGAGGGCTGCCCGGGGGGACGGGGCCGTGCGCTGTGGCATGCGCGCTACCTACGGGAATGAAGATATCCATAAAGCACACAGAGCTGGCATGCGTGTGCGTGTAGAAGTCTATACCGTTCGGTAACTGCTCGTGTACGAAGTGTTGGGGATCGTAATACATAGGGGTACTAATGCAGAATGCTCTAAGTATCTTCTTTCTTCAAGCTAAATCTGATATGATCCATTGGATATGAATCAGAGAATTCCTCGTGTCGCGCTTGTTGGCCGGCCAAATGTGGGAAAATCTACGCTCTTCAACCGGCTGCTAGGCGCCCGCTTTGCGGTGGTTGCAGATATTGCTGGCACTACCCGTGACCGCCTTGAGCGGACCATCACCTGGGAGGGCCACTCTTTTGTTGTGGTGGACATGGCTGGTCTGGAACCTGCCCTTAATGAAAAGAACGAGATCCGTGAGGGTATGCAACGCCAGGTCCAGGCAGCCTTGGATACCTCTGATGTGGTTCTCTGGGTGGTAGACAGTATTGAGGGTGCTACTGGTACCGACCGTATTATTGCGGAACTTCTTCGCCGTCTGGGTAAGCCTGTGGTGGTGGCCGCAAACAAGTGTGACCACGAAAAGCACGAGATTACCCAGCTGGAATTTGCTGAATTTGGTTTTGACCCGGTTTGTCCTATTTCTGCCATGCACGACCGTGGCACGGAAAACCTCCTCAAAGCCCTTATTGCGGTGCTCCCTGAAGAAGGGACCGCGGAATTAGTGGAAGACGACGACCGCGAGATCAAGATTGCAATTACTGGACGTCCAAACGTAGGGAAATCTACCCTTCTCAACTCCCTGGTGGGTGAAGAGCGCTCAGTGGTCAGCCCGGAAGCCGGCACAACCCGCGATTCTGTGGATACCATCATCCCTGCGGAGAACCTGTTCCAAAACATCTTTACCCGCTGGAAGACCGTGCGCATCGTAGATACTGCCGGTATCCGCCGCCGTGGCAAAATTGACCGCTCTATTGAGGGCTGGAGCGTACTCCGCTCGTACGATGCCATCGATGCAGCCGATGTCACCCTCTTGCTAATCGATGCCCCAGAGGGTCTTGTCCACCAAGACACTCAGGTTATTGAGCGCCTCCTTAACGCCGGAAAGCCACTGGTTCTCCTGGTTAACAAGTGGGACCTTATCCTGGCCAAGAAGAGCATCATTGCCGGTACGGAAGAAGATGAGCTGGCTCAAGAAAAATTCCTGGATGAGCTTCGTTACAAGCTTTCTTTCGTTAACTGGGCACAGGTTCTCTTCCTATCCGCTCAAACCGGGCTCTATGTAGATGTCATTGGGCGCCTGGTGAACAACGCCTACGTGGCGTGGAGCAAGGAAATTGACCAGGATGAGTTGAATGCGCTGACTAAACAGCTGCGTACCATGCCTCGCCTGAACAACCTGCGCAAAATTACCTTTGAACACAGCAAGCCTCCGGTTTTCCACATCCATACCCATGGAATGCAGCTGCCGCACTTCTCCACGCGGCGCTATGTGGAGAACGCTCTCCGGGACTACTTCAACCTGGGGCCAACCCCTATTAAGATCTGGGTGAAGCGGTCAAATGCCAGGGGTGAGGAAGTGGAAGACAAGGATTAGGGAGTCGACAGGCTCCCTTTTTTGTGCTATAACAACCTCGCATTACACGAGAGGTGAATAGTGTCAGTTTTTGGTTTCAAATACACCACAACGTTTACGGTTGATGGGAAACCATTGACTGCCGACATGGTACAGGAAGGAGGTGCCCTCCTCCCAGAAGCTCTGGCTTGGCTGGAAGAGCATTGGCCCCCTGGCGTGAGATATGTCTTTTTTCTCACCCTAGGGTCTGCACAGGACGTCTTTGGCCACCCGCCAGATGCCCGTGAGCCGCTCTCCGTTGAGGAAGCCAATGCCCGCGCGCAATCGTTTAGCGGGGATACGTGGCGCATCGACATTCTGGAAGAGCAGGAACGGTATCACCCCGTTTTCCGGGCGTTTCAGGGCGGTGATTGGTACCCCCTTATCCGCCTGGTGGGTGATTTCCGGTTATGTGTGGCTCGCGAGCCGCAAGCAACGCATTTACAAAAGCCGCCTTAGTTGGCGGCTTTTTCTTTAGTCTTCGCTTTGTGTCCCGTCGTCGTACCGTGCATGGTTTACCCATGATGCCCGGTCAAACGGGTAGGCTTGGACAAACACCCGGCCAATGACGTCTTCCTTAGGTAGGAAGCCCCATTCGCGAGAGTCGCTTGATGCCCGGCGGTTGTCACCGAGGACAAAGTAGTTGCCCTCTGGAACGGTGAACTCGTTCTTGGCGCTGGCAGCAGGTAGGGTGGTGGTATTGCCACTGCTTACATACTGTTCGTCCAGGGTGATGCCCGTTGGGTTCTCATCATTAATGACGGTCACCTTGCCATCTTCAATTTTTACCGTGTCGCCCGGCAGGCCAATGACCCGTTTAACGTAATTGGTCTCCAGGTCGTAAGGGTACTTGAAGACAATAATGTCGCCACGTTCCGGTTGTCCAATACGGTACGAAAGCTTGTCTACAATGAGAAAGTCATTGGTTTGGAACCGAGGGTACATGGAAGACCCTTCAACCACGAACGGTTGGAGGATGAAAAGGCGGATGACATATGCCAGTACAACCACCGCCAGGGCGGTGCGAATGAGTTCTGCGCCAAAACGCCACACATCGCTATGCTCCTGATGGTGCACAGGCTTGTGGTGATGGACCGGGTTGTTCTGGTGGGAAGGAGTTGGATGCTCGCCCGGTGTTTGATCCATGCAGGGACGTTAGGAAATACGGTAGGATTATAGCATGACTATTTTAGATCCACACCCTGTCCTTGCCCTCACTCGAGTAGGACCCATTACCCCGCACGGGGTGATGTTTGCCTTGGGGGCCGTGGTTGCCGCGCTCTGGTTTGGCAGGCAGGTGGCCCGTGCCGGCCTATTCCGGTTTGTGGAAGGGGTGGAAAAGGGTGTGATCATTTTTATTGCCGGGCTTTTTTGTGCACGTTTTGGATACTTGCTCACCTACCGTAGTGAGTGGGTGGAAATGAGCCAGCTCTTTGCGGTGTGGCAGGGCGGACTTGTCTCTTTTTGGGGGATAGTAGGGGGTGCACTTGTTGCTTGGTATAGCGGGCGGCGGTTTACTGCGGGGCAGTGGGTGGAATGGGCGCGCGCAGCTACCTTGGCTGCGTTGCTTGGTTGGGCCATTGGCCGCATCGGCAATTACTACATGGGCGATTCATACGGTGTGCCGTCCCAGGTTTGGCAGGCTTTTTATGGCAGGGTGCCAATCCAGCTTTTTGAGTCGCTGCTCTGCTTTGCGTTATGGTTCTTTTTGCGCAGGATGGAGGGAATGCGGGCGGTCTGGCTTGCCGCCCTGGGCTATTTTGCCGGACGCCTTGTGATTGACACCTGGCGCGATGAAGGCGTTTTTGGACTGCTCCACGTCAGCCAGTGGGTCTCACTTTTGGTACTACTTATCCTAGCTTTCTCGTATGTACGTACTCGCCCTCGGTAGCCTCCTTATTGACCAGGCGGTTGCCTACCTGGCCTTCCAGGGTGGGTGGCAAAAAGGGGAGGGAGGGCCTTTTGTGGATATCCACCCCTTGCTGCAAGCTGCGGTGGCCATCGTGCTTATTGTGGCGCTGGTCCGCTGGCGCCCTCACTGGTCCTTGGGGCTTGTTCTTGGTGGGACGGTGAGCAACTGGGCGACGGAGCTGCTCTATGGGCAGGCGATAGACTACATCCCCCTCTACTTTGTGGTGACAAACCTGGCGGATATTCTTATTGTCACCGGATTGGGGCTGTATGCCATCCATCTCTTGCGAAGAGAGCGGAACATGCTATCCTAACGGTAACCAGGAGCCTTCATCTGGCCAACTCAAACAGGGGCCCAACGAGAAATCGACCGCTCTGCGGGCCTTATACCTCAATCCTTCCCTTGCCCGGTACTGCCGGGCTTTTTCTTTGGCAGGGATATGCTATCCTGGTGGCGTAGGAGACGCGGGTACATGACGAACCCAAGTCGATGTGTCGGTTACGACTCCCAACAGACCTGCATGGTCTTCCCAACCCAGCCCGGTTCACTACGACCGGGCTCTTCTTATACAAAAAAGACTCCCCGGAGGGAGTCTTTTTCTCAACTACTTGGCGCTCACTACCTGTTTTACCAGGCTTTCGAGACCTTTTTCATCGGTCAGGGCCATCTCTGACAAAACCTTGCGGTTAATGTCGATGTTTTGCTCTTTCAGCTTGTTCATAAACTGGCTGTAAGAGATCCCGTGTGGGCGGACTGCTGCATTGATGCGGACAATCCAACCGCGGCGCATATCGCGCTTCTTTGTGCGGCGGTCGCGGTACGCAAACTGACCCGCTTTTAGAAGGGCTTCAGTGGCACGCTTTACAAGCGTGCGACGTCCGTTGCGAAAACCCTTGGCACGCTCAAGAAGATTGGCGTGACGCTTGTGGGTGTTAATTCCTCGCTTTACTCGTGGCATGGCTAAATTCCTTTGAGAACTTGATTACAGGTACGGGACCAATTTCTTAAAGCGCTTGGCCATTCCGACGGCAAGTACTTTGTAGCCTTTGGCGTAGGCAAGCTGACGCTTGCTTTTGTTGTGGCGAAGGTGGGAAGCAGCCGTTGTTGGAACAACGATTTTTCCGCTACCAGTCACGCGTAGCCGTTTGGCGGTTGTTTTGTGTGTCTTAAGCTTCATCGCTGTTCTTTTCCTTCTTCTTTTCCTTGAGGAGCACGGTAAATTGTTTTCCTTGACGGGCTGGGATCTGCTCATACTCCATATCGAGTAAGTCGCGGAATTTTCCTAGCTCTTCAATGCCCTTCTCTTTGAATGCCATTTCGCGCCCAACTAACTTGAGGCGAAGTTTGATTCTGTGTCCTTCCTCGAGAAAACGCTTCGCTTGGCGGAGCTTTGTCTCCAGGTCACCAGGGCCAGTGTTGTAGCTCAGGCGAATCTCTTTGATTTCCTGGCTCTTCTTGGCACGGTTTTTGCGCTCCTTACGGTCTTCCTCGTACTTAAACTTACCGTAGTCGAGGATTTTGGCCACCGGTGGGTTAGCCTGGGGAGCAACAAGGACCAGATCAAGGTTCAGTTCTTCAGCGCGTTTAAGGGCTGAAGGCACATCTGTATCTCCTACGGGCGTGCCAGTTTCGTCAATGAGGTAGACGCGGCTGGCGCGGATCGCATGGTTTACAGGAAGAGGGGCGGTGCTAATACGAAAAAGATTGGCCGATAAGTCAGCAATTACAGTACCAGATTGCAATTAGAGCGTCAACGGGTTTAGCCTGCTGACCCTTTTCCGATGATGAGCCGGATGCCTTTTGACTCTGTAGCACAGGAAACAGGTGTGCCTGTCAGGGTCTCTCCCGCCACCACTACTGGGCAGGACTGGGTTGTAGTAAGGCTGAGGGTGGAAACAACAAAGTGGCTTTCCTGAGGAGCAGGCTCTTTGGAGGAAAACATCTTGAAAAGGCTGGTTTTTGCCTTCTGCTGCTGGGAAATATCCAGCACCAACCCCGCTTCTGGGGATTCATTGTGACGGAGCGGGGCGATCCGGATGCTGGCAGGGCCTTTGGAACTGAATTCAAAAGTGTTTGCGCTGACATGGAACTCTGAACCAGAGGGAACGGTAATGCTGGCAGGCGTCAGGAAGCAAATGCTGCCGTTCATCATCCCTAGCTGTGTGTGCTGCCAGCGGCGGCGCTTGAGCTGCTCGGCGGCGGTCTTCCAATCGCTCGTGCCCACCAGGTTGGCAATGTCGGGGTCATCATTCAGGGGGATGATGCCCAATACGGCGTCGTAGGGAAGCAAGGCACGGGCCACGCGGTTGATGAGATCCATGCCGCCTACAGTCACTACCGTAGAGTAGCGCTTGGAAACGGCAACGTTCACCAAATCCTCAGCCGTGCGCCCAGGTTGGGGCGCGGCCATTTCACCAGCAATGCCGAGCTGGCTTAAGAAATCCTTAATCTGGGCAGTCCGCTCGTATTCCTTCGGACCTTGCGGCGGTTCGAAGATGTAATAGTACATATTACTCTACTTCGAGGCGAGGCTTCTTCTTTTCGATTTCGTCGTTGTCACCATGGGGCGTAGGCATGGAAGACTTGCCAATAAATGTGGCCCCCGCCTTGATGGAAAGGCGCTTGGTAGTAAGGTCGCCCTTCACGAGGCTCTTGGGGTGGAGCTCAATGTGCTCTTCTGCAGTAATAGAGCCGTGGACTTGGCCACCAACCTCAACAACTTTGGCGGAAACGGGACCGGTGACCACTGCTGTTTCGCCAATGATGACTGCTGCGTCGGAGTGAATATCACCGGTTACAAAACCGTGGATATGGATGGACCCGTGGTTCTTTAGGGAGCCCTTTAATTCAACTTGAGCCCCTACAATCGTGTCTGCCTGTTCTGCCGCCATAGTGGAAGGTTAAGTCTGTATCCCTACCACTATAGCGGTTTTCAAGTGCGGTGCTAGTAACCTCTGTTGACGGGGTAGCCTATAGGGCGTACAACAGTGCTACCAAGAGGTGCACCATGACAATTGTTGAGCATGCTGTAGAGCAGCTCCGTAGGATTTGCAGGGTTAACGCTGCGGATATCATCATTGAAGCGCCGCACAACCGATGTCTGGCAGGATTACATGTTCACTACGGGGATAGCGATGACGATGAATGTCTGGCAGCACCCGAGTTCTGGGAAAAGTACGAAAGGCTAAAGAAGGCTGTCACCGAAGGCCGTAACGTAGCTGATGTGGCAGAAGACATCAGGGGTATCTATGGTGATTGGGGTGAGTCACGCATATCTTTCTTATTCATGGATAAGCCAGACTGGCTTCCGGATCATCCCGATATCTTTGAGTGAGTAAGGCGCGAACCAGGTAGGGGGTTACAAATGGATCTTTTAGAGCATGCAACACATGTTTTGCCTAATTACTGCACAGTCAGTGAAGAGGGAATTATCCTTATGGATTGGCATCCCAGGCGTACTGCCATGATGCACTGCTCATACGCTAAATATGGCGTGGTGGGAGACTGGCATTGGCGGTCCGACCACTTCAGTCTCTATGAGTGGCATGTGCTCCTAGGGGTTGTGGGCCGGCCTGTCAAAGACGTTGCAGAAGACATTCAGGCAATTTATGGTGGGTGGGTGAAAAATGACGAGTACCAATCGCCAAATTAACCCAACATCTTATTGCATGAACGTTTCATGAGAGCCTTCCGAGGCTCTCTTTTCTTTGCCAGTCATACCTTAGTTCTTGCCAAAGCGCTGAACCTGTGGTACCGTGGGGAGCGTCTTGTATTTGTTCGGGTTTTGCCCGGTTTCACCCGCATATCATACTGCATGAACGAAATTAAGATCAGTGGTGCTCGCGAGCACAACCTGAAAAACATCTCGCTGTCTATTCCGCGAGACCAATTGGTTGTCATTACTGGCCTTTCAGGTTCAGGTAAATCGTCATTGGCGTTCGATACCCTCTATGCCGAGGGTCAGCGCCGCTATGTTGAGTCGCTTTCTGCGTACGCTCGGCAGTTTTTGGGCATGATGGAAAAGCCAGATGTGGACTACATTGAAGGCCTTTCTCCTGCTATTTCCATTGACCAAAAATCAGCTGCCCGTAACCCACGTTCAACCGTGGGTACTGTTACCGAGATTTACGACTACATGCGTCTCATGTTTGCCCGCGTAGGGGAAGTGCATTGTCACATTTGTGGCCGCCCTGTTTCCAAGATGTCTGCCAGCCAAATGGTGGACAATGTCTTGCAGGAGTTTTCCGATGACAAAATTATGGTTCTTGCCCCTATGATTAGGGATCGCAAGGGTGAGCATAAGCAGGTCTTCTTGCAGATTCGTAAGGCTGGTTATCCACGCGTCCGCGTGAACGGCATCCTCATGGACCTGGAAGAGGCAGAACAAACTGAGCTTGATAAGCAGAAGAAGCACACTATCGAAGTGGTTGTGGACCGTTTGGTTCTCACTACCACCCGTCTTGGTGCTTCTGAGCGGAACATTCAAATTGAACAGGACAGTCAGCGCGTACGTCTTCTGGATT
>DATHWI010000018.1 GCA_035460805.1 Verrucomicrobiia bacterium
GGCCTTGTCCAAGATTGAGTCTTCTTCGGCCGTCATGCCGCCTGCCATGAGGCGGATAAGCCCGTGGAGCGTAGTGATGTTGGAGCGCAGCACATCTTCCGTTTCATCTTCGTTGTGGCTGGACAGGGGAAGGTCAAACGGGTTGATGCGCTTAGGGGAGTTGAGGCTGATTTCCAAGTAGGAACCACCCACAGCTTCCGCTAACTTTTCGTACTCATTTTCTGGGTCGATAATAATCACGTCCGTGCCAAGCATGAGGTAGCGCAGAATCTCTAGCTTCACGAAATATGACTTACCAGCACCCGATGTAGCGAATACCACCGAATTAGCATTCTCTAGGTTGAACCGGTCAAACAGGATAAGGGAGTCATTGTGGCGGTTGATGCCGTACAGGATTCCTTCGTCTGAAGTAAGCTCGGCGGAAGAGAAAGGGAATGTGGTGGAGAGGGAACCGGTATCCAGGTTGCGGCGGATAGCCAACTCATCAGAGGCAATAGGAAGGGTTGAATTGAACCCCTGCTCCATTTGGACAAGCGCCTCCTTGGTGTAGATAAGCATCCCACCGAGCGTTGCGGAGAGCTGCTTAGACAAAGAGGAGAGTTCTTCCAGTGACTTGGCGTAAATAGTGAAATAGAGCGAGTACTGGAAAAGGCGGTTCTGACCCTGTGACAGGGTTTCACGGAGCTGGTCGATGTCTGCCACGGCAGTGTCTAGCTCAGGGTCGCGGACTTGCCCCTTCTCAGCCTCAATCTGTCTTGTCGACTCCAGCTGGGAAAGCTTGCGGCGGAGTGACTGCATCACCTCCTGGACATCCTGCGGCACGATGAACATGCCGATATCCATAGTGAAATCGTAGTTGATGATGGGGGAGAGCCAGTTGGTGTTCAGGTACCGGGGATAGGTGTAGACGAAAAGGGTGCGCACAAAGTAGCTTCCCATTTGAATGTGGTTGGTGGTGACCACAAAGTCAGCCGGGGCAATAATGTCCCGGGTAGTAGACATACCCTGCTGATACATCTGAAGGGCAGCAGCCTGGGAAGCTGCCGACGCCTTGTCATCCTTGGACTGACTATGGAAGAAGGGGAGGTGCATATGCGGCTAGGCGGCTGGTGGAGGTGAAAGCGGGGTAGAAGGTTCTGGTGGAACCTCGGTGAGGAGCGACTGGTCTGGGACCGCTACGGCGCCAGGGGGCGGCACTACCTGGCCTTCTGGGGGTTGGTTGAGGGTTTGCTGCGCGAGAGTCCCCGATGGGCCTGTAACCACTCCCGAACTTAGGTTTGCTACATCGCCCGTGAGACGCTCTTCGGTGGCAACATCGGGGTTGTAGATGCCGTAGAAAAGCTCGATAAGGTCCTGGGTTCCCAACAGGCTGCACTTAACTCCCACTCGGCCTAGTCCACTGGCAATAATGCTTGCCCGGTTGTTGGCCTCAGCCCGGTACCGGTTGAACTGGTCTTGGTCCATTAGTGGGCCGGTGGGCTGTTTATGGAGAAGGCCGGTGATTTGAGACACACCTGACTGTTTGGTGGCCGCAGCATAGCTAATCACGGCGTAGAAGCGCTTGGACATGATATTGGCCACCGAAATAAGCTGACGGACAAACCCTACGTAATCTTCAATCTGGATCCGTAACAGGTCGTTGGTCACCTGCTTCTGGGATTCTTGCAGGCGGATGAGGTAGCGCTCCAAGTCCAATTTCTTTGACTGGATGATGAACTGAATAGGGAAGTCGAGTGAGTTCAAGAAGGACTGGTACCCGTAGATGATCCCGTTCTGTTCCTGCTCTGACTTAAGGTCAAAGTTGATGGGCTCAATGCGCAGGATTACCCGAAGGCTGCCATCGGTCATGATGACGGTTCCATCCTGAATGCCGGCAATAGGAAGGTGCTCCTGGGTAGAGGAGGCGGTGGATTGGGCCATGCTATTTCTTCTCTTCTGGGTTTACGGGCACCATGCCTTGCTGGCCACGGGTATCTAGCACTGCTGCAAGGCCTGCCAAGTCGCTCTTGCTGACTTTTCGGGCGTGGCCGTGGACGGGCTCGTTGCTTTTATGGGGGGCTGCCTTAATGAGGACGTGTTCAGCGCCACCCTTCTTCCAAATGCGCACCTTTGGGCTGGCTACAAAGGCAATGATGAAGCGGAAGAAGCGGTACATGGGTTGGTCATTGAACTTGCCAACCGAGAGAAGGAGGGTAAGCATGCCCATGAGGCCGCCAATAATTTTATTGAGCGGCGAGGGGAGTCCGGACGTGAAAATAAGGAAGGAAGCCATCCCTCCGAGTACAAGAAGAGCAAACTGTATTGCGGTGAAAGGACCAGCAATACGGTCTTCCATCGTGATGTTCTGCGGCACACGGAACTGCATGGGTTTATTATACGGCCTATGAGGGGGAAAAGGCGAGAATAAAAAATAATCACCAGGGAAGGTGATTAAGGTCTGCTCTGCCCTGGGCTACCAAAGGTGCCGGGGCTTTTCCGCTGCTTTTGTTTCTTTCTTTACAAACCGGTCTTTGTCACGATTGTTGATTTTGTTCATCATTCGTTCCCAAGCCTCGTCCAAAGAGATATTTTGGGAGTTTGCCAGACAAATGAGGGTGAAGAAGATGTCGGAGATTTCATCACCAATGTCCCCGGCTGCTTCGGTTTTCTTTTTCTTCTTTGCGCCGAATTGATGGTTCAGTTCCCGTGCCAGTTCCCCTGTTTCCTCTGTCAGCCGGGCAAGAATCTCTAGGGGTTGCCAGTAAGGGACGGGAAATTGCGATGCCCATTCGTCAACCTGGGATTGTAGTGGAGAAATGGCCATGGGAGAGGGTTATTTGTTATTAGGGTAGCAGGAGTTGGGGGTAGGCCAAGTATGGAAGCAAATTTGTGCGCGGGTGGGACGACGCTCATCAAGTCAGTCTGCGACTGATTTTGACTTCGCTAACTTCATTGGTCCGACAAGCGTACCAATGAAGTCGAACCCGGTTTCGAGTCCCTGGGCTAACTAAGAAAAACAGGTTGGTGTGAAAAAAGTATCAATCCTTACTCATGTCATGAGCTACTTTTTTCACACCAACCTGTTTTTCATGGTACCGCGGGTGGGACTCGAACCCACAAGCCCAGTTACGGGCAGAGGATTTTAAGTCCTCCGTGTATAACCATTCCACCACCGCGGCAGATATCAGCGCTTACGATACCAGAGCAGGCTCAATACGCCAACCTGATTCAGATGCAACGAGCCGCCCACTAATGGCAAAGCCCGCAGCGCGTGGGTGACCACCACCGCCACACAGGGCTGCAAGGCGCGCTACGTCGTACGTACGGCCTTCTGCAGTGCGCAGGGTGCCTCTGACAACCCCAGGCTCTAATTCGCTGAGGAGCAGGCAGTAAGACACCTCGGGGAGTACGTTCAGGGAATTCACCAGGCCGGTGGCATCCTCAGCAGTGGCATTGGAACTGCGCAGGTCTTCCAGGCTGATTAAGGTTACAGCCCCCAGTTTGTCGGGGGTTAGGGTTAGGCGGCTAAGGGCAATTCCCAGCAGCTTTAGGCCAGCCACAGACCGTTGGCGGGACATTTGGTGGACAATCCGGTCAAGGCGTCCCCCTCTGCGCATTAACTCCGAGGCAAACTCCAAGGTTTGGTTGGTAGTGTTGCCGTACTGGAAGCCACCTGTATCCGTATACATTCCGGTCAGGAGGGCCGTGCTTACGGCGGGTGTAAGCTTTAGGTTTAGCTCTTGGATAAGCAGCGTGATGAGTTCTGCGGTACTGGAGGCGTTCTCATCGTACAGAACCTTGTCAGTCCGCTTAATGAGATCTCCCTTGATGTGATGGTCAATCAGTGCCAGCTTGCCGGCAGCTGCATAGGCCTTAATCTCCTGCGGAAAGCCGGTCCGGGCGGTGTCGGGCGCATCAACGACTACGCAGAGGTCGTAATCTGAGGGTAGTTCACGGACAACATCACCTGACCCTTCGAGAAATAGAAAAGCCGAGGGCACGCCGTCTTTAAGAACAGCGGCAGTCTCGGCTCCTAATTGCTTAAGCACATGTGCAAGGCTGATTACCGACCCCGCAGCATCCCCATCTGGGCGGATGTGCGCAACGATGGCTATGCGCTTTGCCGAGCGCAGTGCGGTAATAAGTTCTTGCATACGCGGGTTAGGCGCGGTTAAGGAGGTAAGTCCCTTCAAGTGGAAGCCCGGCACGGGTCAACTTGAGAGTTCCCCCTTCTACAGGCTGAATCCCTAGGGCAGCGGCAAACTCAGGAGTTGCCCCACTGCCACAGATCACTACATACGATGGCTCAATCCCCTTGATGATGGGTTTGAGGGAGTCAGGCTTGTCGTCACTTCGGATATCTGCCACGAGAATGTGGGTAGAAGATGCGTCATCAAGCTTAGTCACCTGTCCATCCAACTCGCTCAGGAACGTCACAGTCAGGTCTTCCGTCCGGATAAAGGAAACGAAAGAGTTCGTCAGCGCCTTTGCTTCGCACTGAATACTGGCGATATCGTACTCACCAGGTCCAGGCACAACAAAGGAGCCAATAGTGACTGAGCTCCCAAGCGTTACGGTTTCTGACTTCGTTTTGATACTAACGTCACCGCTGCTTGTATAGCTAATTACCATGGCTCCTCGTTGTTATGCTTCTGGGGTCTCTTCAACCACCTCGGTTTTTACCTCTTCGGTTTCGGCGACAGCTGTGTCAACGTCATCGAGAAGCTTCTTGCGAGGCTTTTTAGCGGCCTTCTTAGGCTTTTCCTCTGTCTGACCCTCTGTAGCGTCAGCTGGGGCGTCCTCGGCCTTGTCAGGCTCGTTCAAACGCTTAAAGGATAGGCCTAGGCGATGCTGTGCAGGATCAATAGAGATGATCTTGAACTGGTAGCTTTCGCCTTGGTGAAGGATGGTACCTGGGTCGGTAATGCGCTCACTGGAGATTTCTGAGATGTGGACGAGTCCGTCAATCTCATTGTCTAGGCGTACGAATACGCCGAACGGAGTGATACGGGTAACCTGGCCGCTGACAAGATCGTTGACCTTGTACTTGCTAGCAGCTTCCTGCCATGGGTCTGGAAGGAGGCGCTTGATGGAAAGGGAGACGCGGTTGTCTGCGGTAGAAACCACAAGAACCTTGACGCTCTGACCTGGCTGGTACAGGGAGTTGATGTCGGTGACACGACCCCAAGCAATTTCAGAGATGTGAACCAAACCTTCAAGGGAGCTGTCATCACGCCCGAGACGTACGAAGATACCAAAATCGACAATGCCGGTGATGGTTCCTTCGAGGATGTCGCCTTCTTTGATGTTCTTAAGCTTCTCTTCTTGGGCGGCATCACCTGCTGCTTTTTCAGAGAAGATAAGCTTGCCCTGCTGAGGGTCGAATGTAAGAACCTTAACGGTTAGCATTTGACCAACAAGCTCCTTGAGCTTGGCAAAGATCTCATCTGGGTTTCCACCGTCAACGCGTGGGTAGTGCTCTGAAGCGAGCTGAGACACTGGCAAGAAGCCAGAGAAATCACCCATTTCAACCAAGAGACCGCCCTTGTTGGCATCGGTAATCTTGATCTGAGTTGGTTGGCCATCCTTAACGCGGGCGTTGAGCTCATTGGAGATGCGCTCACGGTCTGCGCGGCGGAGGGACAAGATGGTGTTACCCTTTTTGTCTTCAAGGAGAAGAACGGACGCAATAACCGGATCGCCAGGCTTAAGTTCGTTTGAAAGAACAGAAAGCTCACGATCTGGGATAACACCCACTGCTACGCCTTGGATATCGACCCACACACGGGTTGAGGAGGACGAGATAACTGTCCCCTCGATTACTGAACCGGGTACAAACGGGACGGCTTGCCCACCCATTTCAGTTAGGAGTGACTGCATAGTCACAGCAGAATCTGCCGTAGTTGCCTTTTTTGGCATGAAAAGAATCCTTTCGATACTGGGACAAATCGAGTCGTCCGCAGAGGTGAAAAGGTGAATGACCTTCTCGCCTATGCGACTGACTTACTTAGTGCGCTGCTTTGGCAGGTATTTGTTGCGACGCTCTTGGATTTTCTCGAGTACAAGCTCCTGCTGGAGACCGGTACGTGCAAAGTACACAATGCTGTTGATCCAAAAGATGAGGCAGATCTCGTGAATAAAACGGATCAGGTCCATTCCCAGGTACGGAATACGCTGGTCACGGAAGAAGTACAAAACAATCCCGATGAATACGTTAGTCCAGCAAAGGCTTTGGATGCGGCTTTTGACAGACGGACGGATTTTTAAGAACAGGGTCGCAATTCCTGCAACAAAGAGTAGGGCAATAAGCGCTACATATACCCAACGGAACTCCCAAGCGCGTCCAGGGCTAACCTGAATGAGGCCGTTTGGAGACCACCATTTAGGAAGGGTATCGGCAAAGAATGTGCGCAGTTGATCCATGAGGGTATTTTTTGGTGCCGCGAAAGGGACTCGAACCCTTACCCCATTGCTGGGCTAGGCCCTCAACCTAGTGTGTATACCAATTCCACCATCGCGGCAGGAGCGTGGAAAGCTCAGTTACAATACCAGGTTGCCTCAAGAGTGTCGAGAGGTTGTACGGCTTTTGAAAAGCTGGATAACACTGGATGGCAGACGAGCTGGGATGGTACGTTTTTTGCCATGCGAAGCGCAACAATGTATTCACTCTTCCCCTACGGTTCCACACTCAAAGTGGTTACTGTTGAAGCTACCGTACAACGGGGGTTGCCCAACTTTCAAATAATTGGACTACCGGATAAAACCGTCAGGGAGGCGGTTGTGCGGGTAAAAACTGCAATTATTGCATCCGGGTTTAAGTTCCCACTTGGTAACGTGACTATTCAGATAGGCCCTTCCGATTTGCCTAAGCGTGGTGCGCAGTTCGATTTGGCAATTGCCCTGGCTATTCTGTGTACCGAAACAGGGGGTGGTCTCACCTGCCTGGCTCTTGGTGAGTTATCACTGAGTGGGCACGTAGGTATGACACCTATTGCTCTGCCAGCTATGCAGGAAGCGAATAGGCAAGATTTGCCATGGTTAATGAATACTCATGCACCTGAGTATGTGGGCCGGGTTGTGAATACCCTTGGTATGGCTATGAATGCCTTATCAAAAAACGAATGGGTCACCCATGAGGAGGTAGCGGCTTACGAGCCTATGCATCCTCACCCATACCGACTTGACAGTATTAAGGGTAACTTGCCAGCAAAGCGCGCACTCGTAATTGCGTTGGCGGGTAAGCATAACTTATTGCTAACCGGGCCTGCTGGTGCTGGGAAGACTATGCTTGCCCAGGCAGCGGTTGAACTGATGCCTAGCCTTTCAAAGGACGAGGAGGTTCGCCTTAGCATAATGGAGTACGCAGCAGGTATGCCTACCCGCTCCTTATATGCGGCTCCCCTTCGCGCGCCCCATCATCTGAGCAGTGAGAAAGTACTACTTGGATACGCAGCCTCTGCACGTGCAGGCGAATACAGCTTGGCGGAGGGAGGAATTCTTTTCCTGGATGAGCTTCCGCATATGCCACGCAAAACACTTGATGCGCTACGAGAGGTGATGGAGAGCCGGGGTATTCATCTGCGTAGCCAGTATGGTGAGATAGCGTATCCGGCTAACGCCATAGTTATTGCTGCGCGAAATGCTTGCCCATGTGGTAGGAAAGGAAGCGGGGAGGATTGTGTCTGTTCACCTAGTCGAATAGCCAGCTACGCCCGGACACTTAGTGCGCCATTATTGGATAGGTTTCCCCTCAATGTCTCACTGGACTATGCACTTACCAGTGATGGTGAACTCTCGGGTAGGGAATGTGCAGAGTGTATAGCGCGTGTGCGCAGTCTGCCTACCCGTCCAGGCACAAAGAAAATTGAAGGGAAGCTGAGAGGTGTGTCAGAGCGTCTCGATCTAAGCTTTCGTGCACAGGAGCATATCCGGTCAGTCAGCCAGACTATTGCACAGCTAGTAGGCGCTGATGAGGTAGGGGATGAGCATATGCATGAAGCCTTGCAGTACCGCTTACGCAGTGAGTAGTACTCGTCAGAAGGAGGGGAATGCGCTAGGGTGAGATGGTATTCTCGACCAGTCGCCTTCCTTCGGAAGTCGCCGGTCTCGTCGAAATGGCCATGTTGCATGCGAGCATGCACATGCCCATTTCTCCTCGACCTGTAGCTCAGGTGGTTAGAGCAACGCTCTTATAAGGCGTGGGTCCTGGGTTCAAGTCCCAGCAGGTCGACCAAAAGAAATGCCTCCTTCAAGGAGGTTTTTCTTTTAGGTAATAAAAACGACGCGCCAGGTTGGCGCGTCACTTAAAGATGTGAATCTATAGGATAGATGTCAGGTTTGCGCCCAGGTTGTTTACTAGGCGCACTCTGGCGGTCTAAGGCTATTGGCGAAAGGCTGGCCTCTGCGTTTGACCGTGGTGAGTGAGGGAGCGATGCGAATAGCAATGCTCCACAGAGAATGAATAAAAGAAAAAGAGCTTTTCGAAGGACTGTCACCGCAAGAATGTATCAGCAAAGGTTGTGATTATCAATTAAAAAAGAGGCCTTTCGGCCTCTTTTGCTGCTTAGTCCTTAGTCCAGCAGATCCTTGATGCTCAAGGAAATCCG
>DATHWI010000019.1 GCA_035460805.1 Verrucomicrobiia bacterium
ACTTCTTTCGTCAGCCGATCAGTGACTATCCCCTCGATTCCGGTCTTCCCCGGCTGCGCACAGGGGAAACCGGAATGACACGGTGACTGGCGTTTGGATCGAAATGACGTTGCAGTGTTAGCCCGAATTTCTCACAAAGCAGCTCGTAGATAGGGTGTGGGGTATGTTGAGCGGACTTTTTTCCCGAACAGGCAGTCTGAAAAGGCACTCTCGCCTTCTCCGAGCAGCTTCTGTTCCTTCTCTTGCGACTACTCGACAGGCGAAAGCAAGCCTGTCTCCAGGCAAGGCGCTGTTTTGAGCTTGGCTTAGGCTGAACGTAATCGTTCCAAAACATGTCCCCAAAGACGGCGAAATGGACAGGCACTCGTGAGTTGACACGTCAGGTGCTCTCCCACTTGCAGAATGCGTGCGCCGACTTTCAACAGTTTGAGGCGGATGGTTCCGGCTTGGGCTTGAGCGAGCTCTGTCCCGCTCAAGCCCAGCCGCCGGATGGCTTGCACCAAGACGTAGGCCAGGGCGGAAAACCAGAGCCGGAGCTGGTTGGCGCGAAAGAGATGCGCCGAGGTCCGCCCGGCAGCCAGATCCTGCTTCTGTTCTTTGATCCGGTTTTCCATGTCTCCGCGAGCACAGTAGACCTTTTCGTAGAGGTCTTTGGGCGTGGTGTCCTTCAGAGGCAAGGACGTCACCACAAAGCGGGGATTGGCGCCCTTTTCAAGGTACTCTGCTTTACCAATCACCTGCCGGGCACGCGACCAACTCTTTCGGGTCTGGTACTTGAAACTCACAAATCGGCGTTGGGCCTGGTGCGTGTGCAAGAATTTCCGGCGGCTCTTTTCCATCGCGGGTGCGATCAGCCCCTCCAATCGGCGATTCCGGGCCAAACCTAGGAGGTAGTTCACCTGGTTTGCTTCACACCAGGCCATGATCTCTTCCCGGCAAAAGCCACTATCTGCCCGCAGGAGAATGCTGACGCCCGGCCAGTGCTGGCGGAGGCGGGTCACCAGGCGTTTGAGCTCGTCGAGAGCTCCCGCAGCGCCATCCTGATTGGCTTCACGCAAGGTGGCGCACAGCAATTCCTGGCCACAAAAGACGTAGAGGGGCAAATAGCAGTAGTTGCCGTAATAGCCGTGATAGAAGCGGCCTTCCTGGTCGCCGTGCAGGGGAGTGTCGGTGGCGTCAAAGTCCAGAATGCAGGTGTCAGGCCTCCGGGGTGTGTGCTCGAGGAACACGTCGAGAAACACTTCCGCCAGGCGTTCTTGCTTGTGGAGGAGGCGGTGGTAACGCGTGGGTTCAAGCGCCCCATTTTCCAAGCGTTGCAGGGTGCTTTTGCCTGCCAGGAAGGGTTTGTCGTCGGAACGCAAAAGCTTCAAAAAGAGCGGGTCAAAGCGGAGCTGGTCATGGTCATTGAGGTCCTCGTAGCCTGCAGCTAAGCCGTAAATGCGCTGAGCCAGGAGTTCTTCGACGGTGAAATCGACGTACCCGGAGGCGCGATGATCCGTAAAACAAGCGGCCAGACGGGAAATGAGCCCCAGACGGGTGTCCGCCTCTTTCAGCAGGAGCAGGCCCGCGTCCGAGGTCAGGGCGCCGCCTTCAAAATTCACCGTCAGCGCTTCTCCATTTTTCCCTTGAACTTCCCAGGCCTCAGGGCTACACTTCATGGTACTGGCTCCTTTTCCGCGATTGGTTGTGTGGTAACTTTCAATCTACAGAATGGAGCCAGTTTTTTCTAGCGATCTATTTGTGAGAAATTCGGGCTAGGATTAAGAGCTTCTAGCAGAACCGCAGGCTCAAGATGCGTAGAAAGCTCTGGCATGCGCTACGCTTTGCATAAGTGCCTTGTAAGCAGAGCAAAGCTCTGCAACAAGCACTTAACTTAGCGCCAAAATTGACCTACAAGTTGAGGTATTGTGTAGGCGCTGCAAGAGCCAAGCTATCGTTGATGCCTATGAGCAAGGCCGTGACAATCGGCCTTGCGGGATTCCTTGTCGAGCTTGCGAGATCTGGGAATCATGCAAATGAGCCGCTGTGGTCGGATCGATTTGCCAGGTTGTGTAGCGCGTAAGCCGACTATACAACAATACAAATAACTGGCGAAGTCCAGTTGATTTGCCGCGTTGGCCAAATTCCTCGTCTGTCTGGATACGTTAAGTCGCCACGCTTGGCAAAGCAGCATACCAAGCACTTAAGATGGCAATACCCTAAAATGCCTGTGTATGATTGAATAAAATTCAAAGGATTGCTATGAAATGAAAGCAATGGCTTCTCTTGCCAGTCTGGTTTTGTTCCTGAGCATCACTGCAAATACCCAAGCAGAAAACCAAGTCCTGAAAGTGACGGCGTCTGGGGAAGGCTCGGGCGGCAGTA
>DATHWI010000020.1 GCA_035460805.1 Verrucomicrobiia bacterium
GGTTTTAAACCGTATTTACTACGGGAGGGTGGACGTTTATCGGTTCTTCCTCTTCTTTACCCCGAGAAATCCGACCACTGGTTCATCACTCCCCCCAATGAATGCACGCCCCACGCTTCGCCCCTCCCTCTGCGCCCTGACGGCGCTGATGGTCCTTGGTTTCGGTTTTAATGCGTCCGCCCAGTCGGTGGCGACGACGCCGGTGGGGGCGATGACCTACACCTTTCCTGCAAACACGACGGTGAGTGTCGGAATCCCATTGGTTCGGCCGGCCGTTTTCACTGGGGTGGTTTCGAGTGGAAATACTACTAGTATAAGTTTCTCAACTGCAGGGCTGAATCTCGCAACGGCTATTCCTGTCGGGAGTTTTTATTATATCGAAGTTGTAGGCCACTCAGATAATGTCACCACCACGCATGTTGGGGATCGATTTGAGGTTGATGAGACTACAACTACCGTAGCGGCCAACGGGGTTCTCTCCATAGATGCAGCATCTAATTTAAATACCGCTACTGGTGATTTCAGCTCATTGGTGGGCTATAAAATTGTGATTCGTCCGCATTGGACCCTGGCCGCTTTGTTCGGGACAGGCAACGGAGCCACTGGATTAACGAGCTCGACGACATTTTCGTCTGCCGACCAAGTTCTTTCGTGGGATGGGGCAGGGTGGTCTACTTATTGGTTTCGTCAAAACTCGGCGGGAACGGTTAAGGAGTGGCGCAATACTGCAACCTCTACGACCAATCAGGATAACACGTTGATTCCGCCCGGTGTTGGCGTGTATTTCAAGAAACTGACATCCACTCTCGCGGTTAGCGTTGTGGGTGAGGTTAGAACTAATCGGTTTATCCGAAACTTGGATCACTCGACTCAACTAATCGCTATGGGATATCCGGTTGATCGTAGTCCGTCGCAAATGGCTATGCTGCCTGCATCGAATTATACTGCAGCGACTTCTTTTGATGCTGCGGATCAACTCTTGGCTTGGGATGGCGCTGGCTTTTCTACGTATTGGTTACGAAGGAATTCGGCTGGCGATATCATTCAATGGCGTAACACTGGAACAGGCACCACGGATCACTCAAGCACGGGGTTTATACTATCTAATCAAGCATTCTTTATACGTCCGGTCGGAACTCCAAATGACGTAGTTCAAACAACTCCTTTTACACTCTAAAAGATCTAGGTCTTAAGTTAATATGAAAATTTTCACGGCCTTAGTTTTTGTTCTAGCTACAGTATCGGCATTTGCCCAACAGTCTATCAACTTTGGATCACCGGTTCCCGCAGCTGGAACTTACAGCACCTCTGGTGTTTGGAATACGTCTGGCGGATTTGTTTTTGAGTTGGGTGTATTTAATTCAGGTTTCACCCCGACTGCGGGTAATGTAAATGAATGGGCAGCTAACTGGTCTGTTGCCAACCAAGGTGGACCTACGGGAACTGCCACTTGGATTGATGATGGCGGGGATACTGGCTTTACAGGTTCTGGACGTATTACGGTTCTGTCGGCACCTTTTACGGGTAATACTCAGATGTATCTGTGGGGCTACGACTCTAAGGCTGCTGGTTCCCGGCAGTGGATACTATTGAGCAATACAGCTTGGCTTGTTTCTACAGATATTTCCGCTCCGGTATCGTCTAACTTCACGGTAAATGGATCAACGAGCGCGGTTTTGGGCGGTGTTAGTAATGCTGGTGCAACATTGCAGTCTGCGCTTGTGAATGTATCTGCCGTCCCCGAGCCCGCCACCTACGCGGGACTCTTCGGTTTGGCTGCTCTTGGCTTCTGTGCCGTGCGTCGGCGGCGCAAGGCTTGAGGTTTTGCCGGCTTCTTTCGATTTATCACCCGCCCCTGCTGGGGCGGGTTTTTTGTGTCGTAATTTTTAACCATGGATAATGCC
>DATHWI010000021.1 GCA_035460805.1 Verrucomicrobiia bacterium
CCGGGGAGGTCGCAGAGTTCTTCTCAGGTAGTGTTGTCGGCATGCCCCTCTTAGTTACTCAGCCATACTTACCGTATAGACTGCCTTCTCTGTATAGAATACCAGGGAGTCGGATCTCTCGAAATAGAACATCCCTTGGACAGGTGAGGTGCTAGGGAGTGTGTAAGGGATTTTCCTACTGTTTCCCTGGAGGTTGTACTGAATGAGGGAATTGCTTGTTGGCTCTGGGAGGTAGAAGGTGTTGCTTGTTTTCCAGGCAGCAGTAGCCACGGTGCCCGCAGTGGCAATGGCTGTTTCTTTCCCCGTCGCTAGGTCTCGAAGGCTAAGGGCTAAATTGTCCCGCTCAAGGAGGAGGGTTCGTTCGTCAGGGCTAAAGCTTACGCTGCGGACATTACCAGTGTCAGTAGCGGGGACAAAGTTTCCGTTTACCAGGTTATAGATCCAGACATTGTTCTGGCTTGCATCAACCGATTGGTTCAATACGGCAATAAAGCGGCTGCCTGGTGACCAAACCACTTTGGGGTTCGTGAAGCCGGTCATGTCGGCCTTGCGCTCCATGGTGGTAAACCGCTTATCGGAAAGGATTAGTGACCGCTCCCCGTTTGCCCGCATAAGTGCAGCTGCTACCCGGTCATCGTTAGGGTCCCAAACGGGAGAGACTACTTCTAACTCAGCCACTTTGTCAAAACGCTGGGTACGGAAGTCGAACTTAGGCATCTCTAACAGGTATACGCCGTCATTGCGGGTCACCATGGCGACATCACCACTGATGGGCCATTGGACGTCCCGTATCGGGCTAATGCTGCGCTCGCTGACGGCAACTTGAGATTGGGTGGTTGTCTCTAGGCGGTAGAGGCGTGTGCCGCTGTCACCTACGTAGAAAACCAGGTTGTCATCTGGGAGTGGGCGCACAAAGCTGACGGTGGCACTTTCATTTTGCAGTGCGCTAATGGGTGCCAGGGTAAACACGGGACGGACCGTAATGGTTTCACCTACTGGTATACGGATGTCCTGAGAGAAAGGCAGGTATTTAGGGCGGGAGACTTCAAGCTTGTACTGCCCCGCAATAACAGGGACACGTAGACCTTGCTTGGTGGGCTTGGCCTTGGTGGTAACGCCATTAAGCTTAATGGTAATAGCCTCTTGGGGAACCTGGAGGATGAGGGTGCTCTGTCTTGAGCGGGTATAGAGAAAGATGCTGCTTACCGCTGCAATAATTACGGCGCTAGTAATGAGGACGCCGCGTATCCTAAGGGCACGTTTGCTTGCGGCAAACGGATGCGCGCTCATAGGTTAATGCCGCCCGATACGAGAGGGATCATATAGCGGATGAGGAAGTAGAAGATAATCCCAGAAATGATGCCGATGATCCTGGTCTTTGCTGCCCCCTGGCCGGCCGAGTTGCCCATTGCCAGCATGTACTGGACACCAGAGATGACCACCAAAATGACTGCTGCCAAAACGACGTAAGGCATGTTCTCTTCCAATATCTTGCTGATGTAGCAAGCAATTGGTTTGTTGGAATCAATTTTACCGCCCACTAGTACGCCAGTGGTTCCAGCCACGTACCCACACTTGTAAGGCTCTGCTGCATGTACCGAAGGCACCTCCAGGAGTAGGAGGAACAAATAGGTGGCAATGCTGGTGGGGAGGAAACGGAACATGGGAGTGGAAGTTGCTTTCCTGTTAAGTATAGCCCCTGTGGGTTAAAACCCAATATGGACGTGGTTGTTGTGTTCGGCTACGTAAAAGCCAGGCCTTCCCTTGCCGCCATCCACCGCCCATTGGGAGTCTTTCTGAGGGCCGATAACCTGTTGTGGCATAAGGCTCTTCTTCTTCAGTTCGGCTTGGTTGGCCAGTATCCATTGCATGAGGGATGGGGCGATATCCTCATTGCCTATGTCGATGCTGTTGCCTGAATAGTGCCGGGAAGTTGGTGAGTGGTTACCGCTTGTGATGGAAGAGACCTTTACTACTACGCTACGGTTGTCGGAGTCGTTAAGGTATTCCACAAGGAGTTGGCACATGTGGGGGTTGATAGGAGAGGTCCCGCCAGTCCGGTTTTGACCCTTTCCGGCAAGGAGGTACCCTTTGTCGCGGCCGGGGTTGTCGTACCGTACTCTGGAATGGTTACCAAGTTCGGCACACGAGCTGTCGTTGGAGCCGTCTACCGTTACAGCTCCCTGCTTAGAAACGGTGAAGTTGGTCAGGGGCCCCAGTGGCGTTTTGTCTTCCAAATCTTGCCGCAGGTAGCCCAAAACGATAGGTGTGTCTGTCACGGTGCCCAAGTACTCCGTAAAGGCCGTTCCGCCGCCCGCTACGCGCCCTGTATAGCCTTCAGGTACCTGCATACGTGGTTGTGGCCCTGCGGGCCCGCTCGTCCAAAGGGTGCGCTGCTGTGCACGCTCTTTTACGGTCACCCCCGTCCAAGGGGCTGGTCCCCATTCAGAGATCACCCCTACCGCTGCCCGGTTGGTTGCCGGATTGTAGAGCACCACCTTCCTGCCCATGAAGTACTTTTGAGGCTGCGCTGGGTTTAGCACTGTGTGCGGCTTGGTGTTGAAGCTCTGGTCCCACCAGTAGGTCTTCACATAGGGCCACCTGCCCGTCACGTACCACTTCAGTTCTTCATCGGTGAGCGGCCTGGTTGTACCAGTTTTGATGTCGTACATTTCACCACTTGCCAGACAGTCGATTCCCGATGTGCCGTTGTCACTTAACCACTTGCCACCCTCGTAGAGACAGGCCCTGCCTGCAATAGGCTTCTTGTCGTCCCCTGTTACGCCACTGGAGTTGCTAGGGGTGGCGCGGATGGCATCGCGCTCATCGCTGAAGCCGCCGCTCGTTGCCTCCAGGGTGAGGGTGGATTTGACCCGCTTTGTCTTAGGGTCTACCACG
>DATHWI010000022.1 GCA_035460805.1 Verrucomicrobiia bacterium
ATCCCGAACTTTTGCAGGATGGCGATCCCGGCATCGACTGTTTGGGAGACGTATACCGCGAAGAGCGCACTCTGTGTGTGCGAAGGAGGGAGGGTAGGCTGGTCATCGATTTTCACAAAGATCGGAACATCAACCCAGAGACGGAGCGTCCGCTCTACGCCCTCCTGCCGCCAATCTAGGTGTCATCTTTCAAAGGCCCCCACTCCGGGGGTCTTTTTTCATAGTCAAATCTGTCGTTTTACGCTATGGTAGGGCAAGCATGAATCGCCTTGACCCAGAAGCGCTAAAACTTCGCCTCAAGCAGGCAGGGGTTTGGTCCAAGAAGTCGTTTGGGCAACACTTTCTCATCGACGAGAAGGCGCTTTTGGCGATGGTGGAAACTCCCAATATCCAACCTGGTGAACGGGTGTTTGAAATTGGGCCTGGGCCAGGTGTCCTGACGGAAAAATTACTGGAAGCCGGTGCAGCGGTGACGGCCTTTGAAGCTGACCCTGACATGGTGAAAATTCTCTTAGAAGATTTTCCCATGCTCAACCTGGTGCAGGGGAATGCGTTAACCACCATTCCACGCCTCGCTACGGAGCACTACAAGGTAGTGGCCAACATCCCGTACCAGATTACCACGCCACTCATTGCCCTCTTTTTAGAGGGTGGAGTTCCACGGTTGCCAGAAAGCATTACCATCCTTGTTCAGAAAGAAGTGGGCGAGCGCCTGGCAGCCCCTGCCCGTACGGGTGAGCGTGGCTTTCTCTCGGTGCTTGTCCAATACTATGCCGATGTTTCTATTGCAGCCCAGGTGCCAAACAGCTCGTTCTGGCCTGCACCTGAGGTGGATTCTGTGGTGTTGCATATGGTGGTTAAGCCAGTGCGCCCACTTTCTGCCGACCAGGAAAAGGACTTTTTCCGCTACGTTAAGCGTGCTTTCTTGGGTCGGCGCAAACAGCTTAAGAACGTTATGGGTGGTATGCGTGGGGTTTCCCACGCGGAAATTGCCGAGCAGTTTAAAGCACTTGGCCTTTCCGAGAATGTCCGCGCGCAAGAGTTAACCGAGGAAGAGTGGCTCAAACTCTATAACGCCCATGTCTAAGTTGCACATCGTCTCGACGCCAATCGGTAATATGGGCGATATTACCCTGAGGGCGCTAGAAACTTTGAAAGAGGTGGAATTTGTGTACGCAGAAGACACCCGGGTGACTCGCAAAGTACTGAGCCGGTACGACATCCATACCCCACTTCGTTCTTACCGAGAAATGCAGCCACGCCCGGCACTGGAGCGTACCATTCAGGAAATTATCACCCTCCTGCATGAGGGGAAGGCATTGGCGTACACCAGCGATGCGGGGACGCCAGGCGTTTCAGACCCAGGGGATTACCTGGTCCGTCGTGTCCGTGAAGCCGGTTTTGAAGTGGTTACCGTGCCAGGTGCCAGTGCGCTGGCGGCAATAATGTCCGTGTCCGGCTTGGGATGCCAGCACCCGTTGTTTGAGGGCTTTTTGCCACATAAGAAGGGGCGTCAGACCCGTCTCAAAGAACTGGCCGGTGGCTTGCAGCAGGGCATTATGGATGGGGTGGTTTTCTATGAATCCCCAGAGCGGATTCTTCGTCTTTTTGCTGAACTGCTAGAATGGAACCAACCACTTTCTGTTTGTGTGGGCCGGGAGCTCACCAAGCAGTTTGAAGAGGTTGTTACTGGTTCTTTAGAAGAAGTTCAGCAGGAGTTTGCTGCCCGTCCCACCATCAAAGGAGAAATAGTGCTTCTCGTCACAACCCATGCCTAAGTTCACCATCACCACCTCCATTCACTACCCTAATGCCAAGCCGCATATGGGGCATGCTTTGGAGTTTGTCCAGGCGGACTTTTTGGCGCGCTACCACCGCATGAAAGGTGAGGAAGTCTACTTCCAGACTGGCGTAGACGAGCATGGGCTAAAGATGAAGCGAGCTGCAGATACTGCCGGCAAGGCACCTAAGGAGTTTGCCGATGAGCAAGTGGCTCACTTTACTGGTTTGGCCGAAGCCCTTTCCCTGAGTCACGACCGGTTTATCCGTACTAGTGATGCGGACCATATGGCCATGGCCCAAGCATTGTGGCAGGCCTGTGCGGCTAGGGGCGACATCTACAAGAAAACCTACCGTGCCTGGTATAACATCAAGCAGGAAGAATTCTTGGGTTCTGCAGACGAAACACCCGACCCTTCCGTGTTTGGCATCGACGAAAAGTTTATTGAGCTCATTGAAGAGGAGAACTACTTCTTTGCTCAATCCAAGTATACGGACCAGGTCCTGGCGCTGCTCAGGAGTGGGGCGTACGCCATTTACCCTGCACACCGCGCTCAAGAGCTTATCCGCTTTGTGGAGGAAAAGGGACT
>DATHWI010000023.1 GCA_035460805.1 Verrucomicrobiia bacterium
CGGAAGAGCCATTCCAAATGTAATGCGCGGAAGAGTTTGGGCGCGCGCTTTTTCGTGGTGTAAAAACCAAAGGTCCCACCAATTCCAACCATGGTGGAGATGGGAAGGTCGCGGGCGGCATCTATCCACAACTCTTGCTTGGGTGCGCCAAAGCCTACAAGGAGAATGTCCGGGTTGGTACTTTCCAGCAGGCTTTTATGAGCTTCAGTAAACGGGTTGCTTGGGGAAATGGTGCCCCCGCTCTCGGCGCCTACTATCCTAATGGCGGGAAAACGGTTGCGGACAGAAGCTGCGGCGTCGCGAGCCTGCCCCTCGGGTCCACCTAAGAAAAAGAAGCTCTTCTCCCCGTTCTGGTACGTAGAAAAGAGGTCTTCCACCAGGTCTGCGCCTTGGTAGTGTTCTATGGTTGCCCCAATGCCGAGCCGGTTGCGGAAACGGGAGAGGAACCAATAGAGTCCGGTACCATCTACCGTGCAATGGGTCATCCGGTGGAGCGCCTCCCGAAATGGACCATTAGAACGGGCTTCCAACATGAACTCCGGGTTAAGGGTGGCAACGCGTACTGGTGTCTCGGCCGTATCAATGGCCCACAAAAGCTCGGCTTTCGTGGCAAGGGCTACATCTACGGAAAGAAACTTAGCGTTTTCGGGCATTGCCGTGTACTAGTTGCTCAATCGCTGTACGAAACTTCTCAGGGCTAAAGAGTTCCGTGCGCTGGCGGATTGTCTCTTCGGTGCCTTTTACCCCCTTCTCTTTGAACATACGGATGGCCATAAGAAGGCTCTCCACGGTTTGTTCCGGGTAGAGGATACCGGTCAGTTCCTGGACAACGGTCTCCGTGGCACCGCCTTTGCCAAAGGCTATTACGGGTGTCCCCATCGCCATGGCTTCTACTGGGGCAATGCCAAAGTCGTCTTCTGCGGCAAACAGGAAAGCAGCGGCAGACGCGAGTTCACGGCGCTTTACCTCCTCGGAAATAGGCCCTAAGAACGTGACATCCGCCTTAAGTGCTTGGGCCTGGGCGCGAAGTTTGTGGTCGCTGCCTTGCCCAGCAATACGGAGTGGTACCCCTGCTTGGTGGCAGGCTTCAATCATCTGGTCCACTTTTTTGGATTCCCCTAAGCGGCTGATACTAAGCATGTGGATGCCGCGCTTCACGGGCTCACCTAGTTTGGCGGGATTGAAGTACTGCGTGTCTACTGGTGGATTTATGACAATGGAGGGCTGGCGGTAGTACTGCTGGATGCGTGCGGCAACAGTCTTGCTGTTGGCTACCCAGGTGTCTACGCGCTTGGCACTGACGGCGTCCCAAAACCGGAGCTTGCTCATTTTCTCGTTGGCCAGAAAGGTTTTGAGTCCTCCTTTGTCCAGGTTTTTCTCCCGCATGAATTCTGCGTGCCAGTCCCAAGCGTAGCGCATGGGGCTGTGACAGTAGCTGATGTGGCGGGTATCGGGGCTGGTAATGATGCCGTGGGCAAAAGCGCCAGAAGAAGAAATGACCACATCGAACCCGGTGAAATCCAGTGATTCAATGGCGGCTGGAATGGCTAGGAGGAAAAGTTGGTTTATTTTCTTGCGCCAACTGGTTTGCAGGTACGAGGTGCGGATATCTGCCTTAGGGAAATGCTCCCGCACCAGCGCTTCGTCGGCCACTGTGGTGAATATGGGGGCGTCGGGATAGAGCTCGTGCAGTTCCTTTAGCACGCGCTCGGCACCGCCATATACGCGGAGAAAATCATGGGCTAGGGCAATCTTCATATGTACAGATTAGCAAAAGCCCTTGTTTGTAGCGACCTTTTTCCTTTCCTGGTAATAATGCGCACAGAGGTTTTGAAATGGAAAAGACGCCGACCCTTGCCAATATCATCGAACATCAGAATGCCATCTACGGGATACGAAACCGGATCCGGTTTCAGTCCATTCAAGATCGCATCTTCTTTCTGTTTGTCGCTGCGAGCGACTTTAAGAAGCTTGTCCGGAAGAAAAAGGAAAAACCGTTTCTTGCTCACGGTTTAGCTCGCATTTTTTCCCGCATCATATGTGTAGCAGAGTACTACGGCCCTTCTATTCCGTTGGCAGAATGCTTTACGGAAAAGTGGCTGGCAGCTACCTGCCGCTATTGCGGGAAAATGCCTTGCGAATGTAGGGCAGCGTTTCGCCCGGATGCTGTGCTTCACCCCATGGGGCCTGAGTATACGTGGGAGCTCCGCGAGGCTGCTGGGCACATAAATGCACTCTATGGTGCCAACAACCGCAAAGACCCTATCGATGTTCTCTACAGCCGACTAGTTGAGGAGATTAGTGAAATCATTACTGGCGTGGTTGATATGCCGGTGAGCTTGAAGTCTAACACCGATCTCTTGCGTGAGCTGGCCTTGGAACTTTCCGATGCGATAGCTTGGGTACTTGCCATAAGCAACTACTTGGAGGTTGACCTCCAGGACTATTATCTTAGCCGGTACGCCGACGGCTGCGCCAAGTGTCAGTCTCTGCCGTGTGAATGTGGAGCGTTTCTCTGGCCTTCAGTAGGTGAATGGGAAGCTGCTACTGTCCGATTGCGCTAACTTTCCAACCAGCCCTCCTCAGGGGGCTGGTTTTTACGTACTATGCGGGTATGAGTAACAAGATCCCCCGCTTTATTGCTTTTGAAGGTATTGATGGTTCTGGCCAGACAACTCAGGCCACCCTGCTCGCAAACCGTTTGCAAAAAGAAGGCCATAAAGTCCTTCTCACCAAGGAGCCGACGAATAATTTGATTGGTGGCCTTATCCGTGGAGCGCTGACCCACGAGTGGAAGCCATCCAATACGGTTATGCAGCTTCTCTATGCGGCGGACCGCGGCCACCACTTAGAGCGGGAAATGCTTCCCGCCTTGGAGAAGGGTTTTATTGTCATATCTGATCGCTACTTTTTCTCTTCGATTGCCTTTGGTTCACTGAACTGTGAAATGGACTGGCTTAAGGAGTTGAATACCCAGTTCCCCGAGCCGGAGCTGGTCTTTTATGTAGATACCCCAACGGATACTGCCTTGGACCGCATCGCCAAGAACCGGTTTGGTTTTGAGTTGTTTGAGGAGAAAGAAAAACTGAACAAAGTAAAAAAGGCGTATGCGCTACTCGCCAAGGAGTACCCGCAAACGCACATTCTTACCGGGACGGAGAGTATTGAGGATATCCACGAGCAAATCTATGCCGTGGTAGCCAAGTCACTTGGCCCAAAGAACTGAGCGCTTGAAGGCGTCTAAGTTCTCTACGGCAATAGTGGCACCGCGGCTCACACACATGACCGGGTCCTCTGCAATCTGACATGGGACGCCGGTCACTTTGGTGAAAAGCTCATCTAGCTTGCGGAGCTGGGCCCCGCCACCGGTGAGAATGATCCCTTTTTCCATAATGTCCGAAGAAAGCTCGGGCGGGGTGTTCTGGAGTACTACCTTTACGGCATTCATGATGTCACCCAAGACTTCCTTCATGGCGGCAGTGGAATCGCTTGTGTGGATGATGATGCTTTCAGGTAGCCCAGAAACGGCATTGGAGCCAGACACTTCCATGGTCAGCTCTTTCTTAAGCGGCATGGCGGAACCAATCTGGATCTTTACCTCTTCCGCAGTCTGCTCACCAATAATGAGGCTGTACTTTTTGCGGATGTAACTGGCGATTGCTTTGTCAATTTTATCGCCACCTACGCGGACAGAGTTAACTGCCACCGTATCGCCCAAAGCGATTACGGCTACTTCCGTGGTGCCGCCGCCAATGTCGATGATCATGTTGCCAGACGGGCTGGCAATGGGAAGCCCGGCACCTAGTGCCGCGGCAATGGACTTCTTAATCACATAGGTTACACGGGCACCAGCGGCGTTAGTAGCATCGATAACAGCACGACGTTCCGTGGAGGTGGCGCCTGCCGGCACGGTTACCATGACCTCTGGGCGGAAGAAGCGGGCAGGACCTAGTGCGCGGCCAATAAAAGAACGGAGCATTGATTCCGTAATTTTGTAGCTGGCAATGACGCCTTCCCTCAGTGGGTGAGCAGCGATGATGCTTTCGGGGGTGCGGCCAAGCATTTCCCTGGCCTCACGCCCGATAGCCATAATTTTGTTATCGCTCGCCTGGATGGCTACAACCGTTGGCTCACTAAAGACGACCCCACGTTTGGGCATGGAGACAATAGTGTTCTTGGTGCCAAGGTCTATGGCGATGCGCTTGTTGAACATGGGTTATTCCCGGATTATCTGCGCGCCAAGCCCCCTTAGGCGGTCGTCAATGTTTACGTAGCCACGATCGATGAGTTCGACGTGCTCAATAATAGATTCCCCTTCTGCGGCCAGCGCAGCTAATACAAGAGCGGCGCCAGCGCGAAGGTCTGGTGTGATAGAGGTGTTACGGCGAAGGGTGGTGGGACCGGTAACGAGTGCGCGGTGCGGGTCACAAATGGTAATGTTGGCACCCATCTTTTGGAGTAGGTCTACAAAGTAGAGGCGGCCTTCATACATCCAGTCATGGATGAGCGATGTACCAGTTGCTTGGGTGGCGAGTACGGTAAACGGAGACTGCAGGTCTGGTGGGAAGCCTGGCCAAGGGTTGGTCTGGACATCCGCCGCCTTTAACTCTGGGCTTGGAAGCATGGTAAGGCTTTGATCGCCCTCGTTATATTCGTAACGGGCATTGAAGTCATCCAACTTGGACAAGATAGGAATGAGGTCGTGGCGCTTTCCTACGTTTTCCAATCGGACCGTGCCCTGGGTTACGAGTGCCGCAATGGCAAAGGTGCCGATTTCAATTTCATCAGGGATGACGGTGACCTCTGCCTGGCCAGTAGAGAGATGTGGGTCGCCTTCAATGGTGACGCGGGAAGTGCCATCGCCATGAATGGCGTATCCCATGTTGCGAAGTAGCTCACATAGGTTGGAAATATGGGTTTCCTCAGCAGCATTCCAAATACTGGTCGTGCCATTGGCGCGACAGGCGGCCATGATGAGGTTTTCCGTACCGGTAACCGTCTTTTCCTTGAGGTAGACCTCG
>DATHWI010000024.1 GCA_035460805.1 Verrucomicrobiia bacterium
ACTGCACTTCGTCTTCTTCTTTGGTTCCCATACCTGTTACACCCTTGCCGCCACGTCCCTGTGCACGGTATGTGTCACGCTGGACGCGCTTAATGTAATTGGTCTTGGTGAGAGTAATGAGCACCTCTTCGTTTGGAATGAGGTCTTCTGCAGAGAAGCCGTGAATATCCGCTTGGATAATCTTGGTGCGCCGAGGCTTGGCATACTGATCTTTAATGCCAATGGTTTCCTCACGAATCACAGCCAAGATCTTCTCTTCATGAGCAAGGAGGTCTTCCAAGAACGCAATGAACTTCATCTTCTCGTCGTACTCATCCTGCAAACGCTGACGTTCCAAGCCCACGAGGCTGGACAAGCGCATATCCAAGATGGCGTTGGTCTGAGGCTCAGAAAGCTTGAACTTCTTCATCAATGCCTCAGCAGCGGCAGGCCTGTTCTTGGAAGCGCGGATGATGCGAACTACTTCGTCGATATTATCCAGCGCAATGAGCAATCCCTCCAAGATGTGCGCGCGCTCCTTAGCCTTTGCTAGGTCAAACTCGGCACGGCGCCGCACAACTACCTGACGGTGCTTAATGAACTCTTGCAGTACTTCTTTTAAGGTAAGAATGCGCGGTTCAACCTCATTTACCAGGGCGATCATGTTCACATGGTACGCAGTCTGGAGGGAGGTGAGTTCGTAGAGGCGGTTAAGTACCTTTTTAGGGTAGCTATTAGCACGCAGTTCAATGACAATGCGGATTCCTTCACGGCTAGACTCATCGCGAATGTCCGTAATGCCGTCAATTTTCTTTTCCTTTACCAAGTCGGCAATCTTTGCCACAAGATCGCTCTTGTTAACCTGGTAAGGGATTTCAGTCACCACAATACGGAAGCCGCCTTTGCGCTCCTGAATTTCCGCCACGGACCGAATGGTGAACTTTCCACGACCCGTTGTGTACGCTTCACGAAGCCCTGCACCCGCATACACTTCTGCAGACGTTGGGAAGTCTGGGCCTTGGATAAACTGCATCAACTCATCAACCGTTGTCTCTGGGTTATCGATAAGGGCTACTACACCGTCACAGAGCTCTCCCAGGTTGTGGGTTGGAATATTGGTAGCCATACCAACGGCAATACCAACCACACCATTGAGCAACATGTTCGGAACCTTGGTAGGCAGAACGGTTGGCTCTTGCAGGGTTCCGTCATAGTTGGCCACGAAAGGAACGGTGTTCTTTTCGATATCAACCAGCATTTCCTCCGCCAGCTTTGTCATACGGGCTTCCGTATACCGTTCAGCAGCCGGGTTGTCACCGTCGATGGAACCAAAGTTACCCTGACCATCTACCAGTGGCATAGCAAGTGAGAACCACTGCGCCAAACGTGCCATAGCATCGTAAATGGCCGCGTTTCCGTGCGGGTGGAACTTACCCATGACCTCACCGGTGATACGGGCAGACTTCATGTACCGACTATTGGCACGCACGCCCATTTCCCGCATTCCAAAGAGGATACGGCGGGCAACAGGCTTCAGGCCATCACGTACGTCTGGAAGGGCGCGACCTACGATAACTGACATCGCATAGTCCAAGTAGGCCTGCTGCATTTCCGTCACAATGTTGCGCGGCTGCACCATTCCTACGCCCTCAACGTGGACTGCCTCTTCAACAACGGTCGAAATGAGCGTAGCGGCGCTTTCACGCTTATCACGGTCCGCCAAGGCCTCTTCCTCGGTCATTGGCACTACTTCTTCAGTAGTTTCCTCCTGAGACTCAGTAG
>DATHWI010000025.1 GCA_035460805.1 Verrucomicrobiia bacterium
TACTTGCTTAAGCTGAAGCTCGGAGATTTTGTCGCCGGTACCGGCTAGATAGGTGAGCTGATTGATCCGCTCATCCATCTCTCCCTGAGGGGGAAGTCCGTCGGCCAGCCGCTTCATGCGGTTAGCTTCGCTTTCATCAAATGTCATGTGCCGAATGTTAGCACAAAAACCCCTATTTGTCAATCTGGTAAGCCCTATTCAGAGCGCAGTGCAGTAATAGGGTCTTTGCGCAAAAGGCTGTAGAGCGGCAAGAGTGTTCCTAGTATGGAGGCACCTAGGATGGCCCCAAAGACACCAAGGAGATGGGAGGGGTCCAGCCCAAGTAGTGTGACTCGGAGGTTCAGGTTGTTCGAGCCGCTGATACTGACAATTTGATAGCCCAAGGTTTCGCCAAACCGTGCCGTAAGGTAGAGGGCAAGAAGCGAAGCTATCGCAAGCGCCACCAGCATGCCCAAGATGGCAATAAAGGCACTGTAGGTAACGTAGAGCTGGACAATGTCGCTGGCCTTGGCCCCAATGGCGCGGAAGACGCCAGTTTCCCGCTCACTATCGGCAATGATCTTGGAGAGGGTAGTCAGCATGGCCAGTGCTACCGCGGCAAGGAGGCCAATGAGGATGTACTTAAGGACACTAGTAACACCGTCCCGTAGTTCCCGGAACTCGTACATGGGATCGCCAAAGGAGTGGGCAAAACGCGAGGTAGTACCAGGTGCAAAGTTGCCAGCTTTGGTGATCTTCTCAATGTAAGCCGTCTTGCTTGCTTCACTAGGGAAGGAGAGGAAGAAAGACGAAGGTGAGGATGGGTCGGGTGCTGCACTTCCCATGGCAACGCGCATTTCCTCAAGCGGGGTGAGGATGGTGAACTGGTCCCCACCACCAAAGAGACCAGAGCTGGTCAGGAAGCCTTGCACGGTAACCTTCAAGGGTGTCTTTGTGGTGCCATCTGACTCTGCGCGCTCCAGTGTCATGGTGCGTCCCAGCCAGCGGTCCAAAACTTCCCGGGTTTTAGTCACCTTGAAAGAAGCCGTGTCACTGTCGCTAAAGGTAACATCCTCAATCCACAGGATAAAATCCCTATTAACAAGGGCAGGGATGGTTCCCGTAACTGCGGCGGGTGGATTGGTGGCTAGGTTAAGTATGAAGAGATCTTTGCTGCGCCCTCCCACCTGTGCGCTGCTGGAGAAGCTGTTTCGCATGGGGTCGCTGATCGTAGCGGCAGGTGGAACAGGGTCCAGTAGGGTAAAGCTGCCGTACCCTACTTCTTGGTAGATAGCGGTGGCGTCCTCGTCTTTTACCAGTTCACGGTACTGCTCTAGGGTATGAGCTGGTGGCGCCTGGGCTTCAACTGAACCCCCTACGCCAGTCTTAAGCTCTGGAAAAGTATAGATGGACTCTTGTACAAGGTTGAGGCTGGCCATGGCAGGATTCCCTGCGTTTTTCAGCGCATTCTCAATACCGGTGCTTACAAAGGAAGCCACAAGCATGATGCTGGCTACCAAAGAAGCAGCTACCACGGTGACAATGCTGCGCCCTAACCGGGTACGGAACTTAGTGGTGGCAAGTAGGGTGGCGTAGCGGATATTCATAGCACCCTCCCATCTTTAAGTTCGATAATGCGGTCGGCTTGGTTAGCCACCCGCTGGTCATGGGTAACTACAACGATGGTGGTACCAAACTCTTTCCTGACTTGTTCAAACAAATCCATGATCCCCTGGGCGTTGGTGCTGTCCAGGTTGCCGGTTGGTTCATCAGCCAAAATGAGCTTGGGCTGGTTCATGAGTGCACGGGCAATGGCGGCACGCTGCATTTGGCCGCCAGAGAGCTCGCGGGGGAGGTGTTTGGCGCGGTCACTAAGGCCTACTGCCCCAATGAAGCGCTCGGCACGGGCAGTGCGTTCGGCATCGGTCATCTGCAGGAACATGGTGGGGACCTTCACGTTGGTAGTTAGGTCAAGGAAGGGCTGGAGATAAAAGAACTGAAAAACAAAGCCAAGGGTCTCGGCCCGGTAGCGGGCCAGGGACGTGCCCCGAAGGGAGCTGACGCGGGTGTCGCCCACGGTTACCGTGCCGGTGGTTGGATGGTCCAGGCCGGCAATAAGGTGGAGAAGGGTGCTTTTTCCGCTTCCGCTAGGCCCGGTCAAGGCTACAATCTCACCTGTCCCAATGGTGACTGAGACATCTTGCAGTGCGTTTACGACAGTTTTCCCAAGCTTGTAGGTCTTGGTGGCGCTCTCTACGACTACCAGGGGCGAACCAGCTGGTGCGTGCTTGCCCTTCTTTGGGGTTGCTGGCGCTAGTGCTGCCAGGTCCTTAACGAGTTGTTCCACATCGCTGCCGTAGGCAGCTTGAATCTCCTGAAGGAGTTTTGTGCGTTCCATGGCTCTAGTGTACGCGTCTCTACATCCCAAACAAGTAGATGTATTGACAGGGGGTTTGTAAGAGATGTATAACATTTATGTTATACAGTATTTTTACATATGGCCATGGATATCGAAACCTGGAAGACAGGGAGTGGAAGAGATCCTGTGGCCACATTTATCCGTAAACTATCAGACCCTGAACATGAGCAAGTTCTACATGCTCTTGATGACTTAAAAGCTCTCGGTACCTATCTTTACCTACGTGAAGACGGCATCTTAAGGAAGATGAGTGACATTCCAGGTGTATCTGAGTTGCGAATAAAGACGGTGCGGGGACCAATTCGTATCTTTCTTGTTTTCAAGACTGGAAAAGCAGTACTCATTGAGGCTATTTACAAAAAGAGTCAAAAGACCCCAAGTAAAACTATTAAACTGATCAAATATCGAGCCAAAGAGGTTTACTTATGAAGTATGAAGATCTTAAGAAGGAGTTGCTTCAAAATAAGGCCACGCGAGAAGCGTACATACGGAGCGCCCCAGCGCGAGCTCTTGCGCGACAACTATTCAAAGCCCGTGTTACACAGAATCTAACCCAGAAACAGCTAGCCGACAGAGTGGGCATGAAGCAATCAGCAATTGCTCGATTGGAGCGCGGCACACATTCCCCCTCACTGGATACATTGCAGCGATTGGCTGAGGCTCTCGGGCTTTATTTGGAGCAACCTCGATTGATTCCTCTTAGGTGGGCAGATCTTGTTATCCAAGAGCCGTCTGCGCCAGATTACGGGAAGATCAAAAAACTCCAAGGGTCATTAGAGGTTATAGAGGGTAGTTCTTCTGTTCAAACTTCCCAGCAGGTAGATCTGGGTGTAGATAAAGATGGCCGCATGTTCTCTATTCAGCCCATATGGGCGTCATCCTCTGAAACCCGAACAGAATCGTCAAATTAGAAATTATGGCTACACACATTTGGACGGTATTAAGTGAAAGATCCAAGATCGAAGAAAAGAGTAATGTGCTATCTCTTGATAGAGTAGTTGAAAATGTAGGGGTGAATATTCAGGACAGTGGAAGGTCAGCCGAAGTTGCACAGCTTATTGTACTTCCTGTGAATTGGTCACTTGTAAGTTTTTTACGCGTGCAGGAAGGTGAGACATTTATCATCCATGTGGACTACGTGACACCTTGGAATGAAGTTAAGAGGATTGCTACAAGAAAAATGTCACCTCCCAAGAAGGGTGATCTTTTCGCGCGACACATTTTAACAGTTCAAGATATTGGTGTGCGCGATGGAGGGTTGTACCGCTTTCAGGTTAGTATTCAGGGCTCAGAGGATTCTATTCCCGAGGTGGTTGGGGTAATCCCATTTAATGTCACGGTCGATATTACCGCTCCCGTAGCGTAGGTTGGCTATTTCTCCAGGTACGCTATAGTGGAACACGCACACTAGCTAGATTTCCCATGCCTCACTTCCTCGACCGATTCCTTGGTGATACCAGTAAGAACTTTGTCCGCCGCAACGAGCGGACGGTTGCCCGTATCAACGCGCTGGAAGAGAAAATGCAACCACTGAAGGATGAAGACTTTGCCAAAAAAATGGCCAAGTGGCGCAAGGAGGTGCAGGAAAAACTGGAGTCCCATTCCAAGGATCCGCTTGCCGTTTTGGAGGGGGTCAATGACCGGGTCAAGGAAAAGAAGCAGATCAATGCTGTATTAGACGAGCTTCTTCCAGAGGTATTTGCGCTTGTCCGTGAGGCGGCCCGCCGCACCGTGGGCCAGCGTCATTTTGATGTCCAGATCCTTGGTGGCATCGCTCTGCACCAGGGGAATATCGCCGAAATGCGTACGGGTGAAGGAAAAACCCTGGTTGCCACCCTACCTCTTGTACTCAATACCCTTGTGGGTCGAGGTGTGCACCTAGTTACCGTAAACGATTACCTGGCTAAAACAGGTGTGGAACTCTACGGTGGCGTGTACGGCCTGCTTGGCCTTACCGTAGGCGTCATCACGCACGACAGTTCTTTCCGGTACGAAAACGGGGAGCTGGTACCTGTCCCGCGCAAAGAAGCCTACGCCTGCGACATTACCTACGGCACCAACAACGAGTTTGGGTTTGACTACCTGCGCGACAACATGGCGCAGGACGTTGCCCAGTTGGTGCAGCGCAACCTGTTCTTTGCCATTGTGGACGAAGTGGACTCCATCCTTATTGATGAGGCCCGCACCCCGCTTATCATTTCGGGTCCTGCCGAGGAATCTGCAGATCTGTACCAGCGTTTTGCCTCGCTTGTCCCGCGCCTCCAGGCCGAGAAAGATTACACCGTTGATGAAAAAGACCGCGCCGTGTCCCTGACCAGCGAGGGTATCGCCAAAATGGAGCAGCTCCTGGGCGTGGAAAACATTTACGGGGAAGAGGTGCAGCTGGCTTACCACCTGGAAGAAGCACTCAAGGCAAACATCCTCTTTAAGCGTGACAAGGACTATGTAGTCCGTGACGGTGAAGTCATTATTGTGGATGAATTCACTGGCCGCCTCATGCCAGGCCGCCGGTACTCGGAAGGTTTGCACCAAGCCATCGAAGCAAAAGAGGGTGTGGTGGTGCAGCGTGAGAGCACAACCATGGCTACCATCTCTTTCCAGAACCTGTTCCGTCTCTACACCAAGCTAGCTGGTATGACGGGTACCGCTGCAACGGAAGCGGAAGAGTTCATGAAGATTTACGGGCTAGAAGTCCTTACCATCCCTACCAACCGGCCAATGATCCGGCAGGATTTGCCAGACCAGATTTACAGGAACGATGCCGGCAAGTACAAGGCGGTGGTAGCAGAGGTAAAGCGTCGCCATGAGGCAGGTCAGCCGGTGCTCATCGGTACTATTTCTGTAGAACGAAACGAGCACCTTTCCGAGCTTCTGACCAAAGCCGGCATCCCGCACGAGGTTATGAACGCTAAGAACAACGAGCGGGAAGCGGCCATTGTGGCCCAAGCCGGCCGCAAGGGTGCCGTTACGTTGGCTACCAACATTGCCGGGCGCGGAACAGACATCATCCTAGGTGGCGTCCCTCCAAAGCGAGCGGAATTTGAATCTGAAAAAGAATTCGAGAAAGCAGTGGCTGCCTGGCAAGTGGAGCACGACGCCGTAGTGGAAGCGGGAGGCCTGCATGTAGTGGGTACGGAGCGCCATGAGTCACGCCGTATCGACAACCAGCTGCGTGGGCGTGCCGGACGCCAGGGTGACCCAGGTTCATCCCAGTTCTACATTTCTACGGAAGATGACCTTATGCGCATCTTTGGTGGCGATCGCTTGAAGAGTGCCCTCACCACCATGGGGGTTAAGGAGGATGAGGCGGTGGAGCACAAGATGATTACCAAATCCATTGAGTCTGCCCAGAAGCGCGTAGAGGGTCACAACTTTGACATGCGCAAGCGTCTCATCCAATTTGATGACGTCCTTACGCGTCACCGTGAAGTCATTTACAAGCGCCGCCGCAAGGCCCTGGACAACGCCAAGGACGTCTCGGATATCGAAGAGACACTCAAAGAGGCATTGCAGCACGAGGCGCGGCATATTACCGGCCTCCACGCCTCTGGGGGAAGTGGTGAGTGGAACTTGGAGCAGCTTACCCGCGATGTGGGCGCGCTGATTGGTATGGATGACGCTGCCCGCGCTGCTTTCGTTGATGAGCTAAGTCAGTACCACAGTGACGCCGCCATTGAAGAGATTGTGACAAACAAGTTCCTCGAGACGTTTGAGCATAAGAAAAAGAGCTTTGGCGATGTCTACGCGCCAGTCATCCGCTCTCTCTACTTGAGTACCGTCGACAACCTATGGGTTGAGCACCTAAGCACTCTCCAAGAGCTGCGGACCGGTGTGTTCCTCCGGCAGTATGCCCAGGTTGACCCGCTGACCGTGTACACCTCTGAGGGGTACCGGTTGTTCCAGCAGCTTATTCTGGCGATCGACCTGCAGGTTGCCCGTACCGTGCTCCGCATCGAGCGCGTGGTCGAGCAGCCCGCTGGCCAGGAAGCCAGCGCAGATGGCGCCATGGTTACCGTAAAGGAAAAGCCTAAGCCTCAGCTCTCTCGGGCGGAACGCCGCCGGTTGAAGAAATAGAAAAAGGCCCCCGGTATGGGGGCCTTTGGTTTTTACACGTTTGTGCGAGAAAGGTCTGTCGTCGAGACGGGTGTAACCGTGTTGAGAAAAGTGGGCTTGCCCACTCTGGCTAGGAACGTGACGACCTCGTCCAGGCTGGCATTCCAGCCACAGTCCTTAAGCAGCATGTCGGAGTTAGTCACAATGACATTCTGAAGGCCAGCGGGGTTGGTGAACTGCCCTGACCGGTCGATCTGTTCAGACATCCGACGCAGGAACGTCTCCTTGACGGCGCTGTAGGAATTCGATCCGTTGGCGACGAGGAAATCGATCACCGCGTTCGCGGCACCAGCGTCTGTGCGTTCGAGGAGGGGTATGCCTACCGTTCCCGATGACCATGACCGGGAGACTACGTGGAGTATCTCCAGCTCAGGGGTCCAAAAACCGAAGACCTCCCAGCTGGCGTGATCGGCGATAAGCAGCCTTTTGTTGGCGTCCAGTGTGTTCTGGATCGAGACGACCAGGCTGTAGCTGGGGGGATTCTGGAAGATGAACTGGTCCAGGGAGAGGGAGTTTACGTCCTTCTCAACCAGCGCGCGGAAGTAGGCTGTGGCACTTGCCAGTTGGTAGGTGGGCTTAAAGGTAAGCCAGTGGGGGTTTGCAAACTTGCGTACCGACCACCCGACGCTTTCTTTGTTCCACTCAAAGTGTTCCATGCCGAGGATAAAGCGGGTGCGCTTGTAAAGGGCGTTCGAGACCCAACCCACACTGCCTGCAGTGCTCTTTGCAATCTTGTTACGCAGCGCATAAGCGCCGTAAGTGGCGAGAACCCCAAAAAGAATGAGGGTGATATACAGGGAAACAGTTTCAGGAGCCATGTTAAGTACCTCCAAAGGTGTGTTGGGTATACCAGAAGCGCTACATTCCGTCAATAAGAAAAGGAGCGTCTCGGGACGCTCCTTGGGGCTTATCGGCTGGTAAGCATTGACCAGCCTAGGAAGATGGCGAGGGTCACGAGGCCGAGGCCAACGACGGTGCCAGCTACCACGGCGATGAACAAAAAGGCATTGCCTACAAACGAGAAGACTTTCAGTACCATCTGCGTGAGCACTTATACCTGAAAACAGGCAAAATGTCAATAAGAAAAGGGCGCCCGTTGGCGCCCTGTCTTAATTTCCGGCTGCAATTGCTGGCGCAGCCAGCCACATGAGGTAGAGGTAAGCAGCAAGTCCTACTGCTACGAGACTATAGTATGCAATGCCTTTAATGACCTTCATTGGTCCCTCCGAATTGCATTAGTTGTATAGCAAAAGCCCCTTCTTGTCTACGAATCTGGATTTTTCCCGCCATCCCCGCCATACTGACTGAAGAACAACTGCAATGGCTGAACTCCTCCACCTGGACGCCGCCGCGAAACTCGTCGGCAAATCGGAAGTCACACTGCGCCGCCTCGTAAAGGCAGGTAAAATTCCTGCACAGAAAGAAAAGACGCTTAC
>DATHWI010000026.1 GCA_035460805.1 Verrucomicrobiia bacterium
GCTAATTCCAGGAGGAACTACGATGGCTACGGAGAATTCAAAAACAACTAACGAAGAGAGAAGAGTCCATAAGGACGAAAAATACTTGCAAGAGTTCAAGTCGAGACAACCTGTCTCGTCGGATAACAGTCCGGACTCGAAGCTTACACTCGAAGACTATGAGCGGGCATTCAAAGTGGGTATGCCAATCGAGTAGCGGCATCCTCGGTATTCCGAAAGAGCAGCCATATCATGACTGCTCTTTTTTAGTGGACACTCTGGTCGTCCTTTGTCTTAATTGACTCAAAACTGCCTTCCTGTTACATTGGCGGCACTATGGGAAACATCATCAACTACATCCCCACTCAGACGGACCGGCAGGTCATGTAGTTTTTGTATTCTCACCATACGCAAAGCACAGTAATCTGCCGCCCGGCAGTTTTTTGTTGTATTCCGATTATTACTAACCTTTGCGTATGTATTCATTACAAAACATCTCCCTATCCTTTAACGACCGTCAAATCCTTGATGGAGTAGGCCTTCACCTTTCCCGGGGCGAGGTTACTGCTCTTATTGGTAGAAATGGGTCTGGAAAAACCACGCTTCTGCGTATTGCTGCAGGTGAGTTGAAGCCTGATACTGGCAGCATTTCCCACGATGGGGAGCGCCCTGGTTATCTACCACAAGAAATGGAAAATACAGTCGGTACCGTAGGCGGTTTCTTTTCTGAGTATTCAGTGGGTGAAGTACATGCAGCTTTGCGCCAAGTTGATTTGCAAAACACCGATTGGGCTCAGTCGGTCTCAACCTTAAGTGGTGGGCAGAAGACGAAACTTGGTCTTGCAAAGGTACTTCTGGATAATCCCACGATATTATTGCTTGACGAACCGACTAATAACTTGGACCTTCAAGGTTTGGAATGGCTGACTAACTTCGTTAAAAACTTTCATGGGGCCGTTTTGCTTACCTCTCATGACCGTTCCTTTTTAGACGCTGTGGCAACTCGGACAGTGGAACTTAAAGATGGCGCGCTGAAAGTGTACGGTGGTAACTATACGTTTGCCCGTACCCAACAGCAGTATGAGAGGGAGGCATATCAGGCTAAATACGAAGCACAGGAAAGTTACAAAACCCGGCTTGAAAAAGATATTGCCAATACAAAGAATCAGGCAATCGGGGTGGAGCTGAGTACTACTAACGATATTACTCGCCGTTATGCGAAGAAAGTGGCACGGAAAGCGGTAGTTCGGGAAGCACGGCTTAAGCGGGAAATGTCTGGTACGGACTGGCTTGAAAAGCAACGAAGTGAAGATCTGGTGTACTTGCCCCTACCTGAAACCATGGTTCCTGCAAGTAAGATCGTTGTTGAAGTGAGGGAAGTCTCTAAGAGTTTTGAGGGGAGAGAAGTACTATCGAGTCTTTCCTTCCAATTACTTGGTAGCCAACGAGTCCTAATATCTGGGCCGAATGGAAGTGGCAAGACTACACTCCTTAGTTTGATCTTGGGAGGGCTAGAGCCGGATGGTGGCGAGGTTAAGATCGGCGCGGGGATTCGTGTCGGAAGCTTGTCGCAGGATATGAGTGGCCTTTCATTGAGATCTACTGGTAAGACGGAGCTTTTGGCTACGAAGGAGCGTCCTACTCGGTGCTTCCAGTATGCCCGCGCCTTAGGTTTAACGGTGACGGATCTTGAACAAGAGGTTGGTAGCCTCTCGAGAGGCCAACAAACTAAGCTTGCCTTAACTAAGGTATTGCTAGGTAGCCCGCAGTTACTAGTACTTGATGAGCCAACCAATCATATTGAGCTGGAAGCACGTGAGGCTATTGAAGCTGCGCTGGAAGAGTTTGAGGGAGCGATTCTGGTTGCCTCACATGACCGCTACTTTGTCGAAACGTTAGATATCGACAAGGAAGTACTACTTGAATCCCGTATAGTGGAGGCATAACTCAATTCTATGAAACCGCAGCTCCTTGAAACCCAACAAATTGAAGCATTCTTAAGTAAGCATCTTGGAAGTGATGTGCAAGAAGTGTCACCGATTGGGAGGGGAAGCTGGTCTCAAGCCTTCTCATTTAGCCACAGTGACACTGACTTTGTTGCGCGATTTGGCGTGCACATTGAAGACTTCTTAAAGGATGAGGTGGCATCAAAATTTGCAACGGCGGACCTTCCAGTTCCGAAGGTGCTTGAAGTAGGCGAGGCGTTGGAGCGTTACTTCTGCATTTCGGAGCGAGCGTATGGCGAAATGCTGGAAGGTTTGCCAGAAGATAAAATGCGGGAAACTGTTCCGGCGGTACTGCGAATGCTTGACGGTCTTCGTGACACTGACGTAAGTTCAACGGCTGGATTTGGCCTATGGCATGCTGACGGAAACGCCCCACAAAAGAGCTGGGCTGAATTCCTTCTCGATGTTGATAATGAAACTGAAAGAGTACACGGCTGGCATGCAAATATGGCGCAATTTCCAGACGTGGTCGCTTCCTACGATGAGATACTCGGATACCTTAAGTCGCATCTTAACCAGTGCCCAGAAATACGGCACTTACTTCACACCGACTTATTGCACTTTAACGTCATGGTCGGAGATGGGAAGATAAACGCTGTAGTAGATTGGGGAAATAGTATGTATGGAGATTTTCTTTATGAGCTCGCGGCTTTCACGTTTTATGCGCCTT
>DATHWI010000027.1 GCA_035460805.1 Verrucomicrobiia bacterium
AACCGAAGGAAAAGACGCTAAGATTGCCCATATAGCTACCAGCACCCACAACTACGGCCGGGCAGGAATCCGCCACTTCACGTACACCATCACAGTCGTATATGAAGCCGCCTAAGCCAGCACTACTTCTGCCACCCAACCGAAAGGAAGGGTGGCAAATTATTAGCCACTCTTCGCGATAGCAATAAAAGGCTCTAAAGGCCTATTTTTTATTATTACCTGATTGACACAGGCAGATAAAAATGGTACTGTCCCGCCTATCAAGTGCCCCAGGAGGCAGGAACATTGAAAGACCAAACAATAGAATCTCAAATAAAAAAGTTCATTCCGAGCAAGCCCTTTCTCTGGCTCTGGGCGTACGGCCCACTCGATGACTCTGAAGTAGTTACACGACTACCCGGTATTCCGTATGTCGTACCAGGAAACGACCAGCTCCTGCTCGCCCTGAACGTAGCGCCCAATGAAGACGGATCTGTCGGAATACTCCAAGCGAGTCTTGATAAGGAGGATCCATCTTCTAACGCGGAGTATGCCGCTCCTCTCGAGGTCGTCGTCGAAATGTGCAGTATCCTCAAGGAAGGCTGGCGGAAAATGGAGCCATTTTGCACCGCCCTCATCGCCGCTCACATGCTGGTGAGTTCGGACCCGGAACTTTCCGGGTACGTCACCGCCGACACATCAACAAGGCTACTTGTAGATGTTGAACTCACAGAAACCCATGACCTACCTCCGGATTATGAGGTGAAGGTGTTTGGCTTTGAGTCCAAGGACAATCTCGACGAATTCGACTGGGAGATCAACACGGCCACTCCGCACTCAGAACTTCCGGCACTACTCAAAGCTAAGGTACTCGAGCTATGCCAACCTATTTCCCCTAGCCGGTACTAACCATTCCCCATCCTCGCCATCGTGCACACGCACAGGCGAGGTTTTTTATTATTCCCAGGTTTAGCACATTGACATTTAAGCATATTTGTGCTACTATCCGGCAAACAAATGAGAGCTAAGATTCTAGAACAAATACCGGTTTTGCCGCAAGTAACCCATGAGCTTAACCGCATAGTAGCGGTTAAATCACCCTTCGACCGCGAGGAAGAACGCTACTACCTTACGGCCCACCACCGACAGGTTGGCGTCAGCTTCCAAGGCATTGAACTGACGACGGGATACCTTGCTATCTCCGTCAACTGGGCAGACGTCAAGGTGATGTACGATGCCAATATCGCCAATCTCCGACCAGGTTCAGCATCCCTGAAGGAAGTCCTCGAAAAAATGGACTTGTCCGGATTACCAAAGCGGCCCGGCCTGAAAAGGCTCTGGGAAGCTTACAAGGACGCCGACCAGCCGGGACTCATTGCCGACCTGCGCGCCAATCACATCACGTTCTACGCAGGACTGATCATCTGGGAAGATGCCCTCATGCACTTTCTCAGAGAACAAATTCGCGAAATGGCCTCATAGTTCATCCCATGAAGCCACTTCCCTCCAAGCCCTCGACCACCAACCGAGGGCATTTTTAATTCCTCAGCTACTGTGCCAACGGAATGTTAAACACAGCCCCACCTCCCACATACTGCGGCATGTGGCCATCCCACTTCTCAATGGCTTGTTTCTGCAGGATTTCAGCAGTCAAACTTTCCTTCTGCACAGCTTGGGCTTCGGCTTCTTTTTTAGCTTGTTCCAATTTGTAGAAAGCCCGTTCGGCTTCTTGCTGTGCAACCTGTTTGGCCTCGATTGCTTTGTTAAACTCTGCGGAGAAATCAAAGTTTACGATAGACATGTCATCCACCACAATCCCACGCTTGCCTAAGCGCTCTTCGAGTATCTTCTTAGATGCTTCCTTTACCTCGGTCCGCTTGGTCAACAGGTCTGAAGCGGTGTAGCTGGCAGTTGTTGCCTTGAACGCCTCTTGGATTGCAGGAGCAATCACCTTGTCACTAAAGTCGATACCAATAGTCTGGTAGATCTCAGAGATCCTTCCCCGGTCCAAGTGGTAGTTAAGCGCGATAGTGGAACGGATCTCCTGCAAGTCAGAACTTGCCGCCGCCACATTGGACTGCTCCTTTTGTACCCGTGCATCAAACAGGGTTACCGATTGAAAAGGCCAGGGCGCCTTTACGCTAAGGCCAGGGTCAATCTCCCGTCCGGTAATTCTTCCAAACTGCGTGACGACACCCACCTTACCAACATCGATTGCTACCAGTGAAGTGAGGAGCCATAAGAAAATGACCGCTAAACTTACGAAGAAAATAATTTTGCCCTTTGGCAGGGTGGGATTCATATTGATGATGACTACTAATTGCTGGATTTAGCGTAGCATATCTCACCCCTTTCCTTAGAGCATAACCTCTTGCATCCTACGGAAGCTCATTGACTTTTTGGCACTTTTCTGCCAAGATCCACCAAATGGCATCTATGAAAAAGCGCCTCCTTCCAGTACCAAGTGCCACGGAGGTTCGCAGAACACGACAGTTACTGAGAGACAGCCGTAAGTCCTCACAGTGGCACGTGAACCTCATCCCCAATCCTCGGCACCTCCCCACCCCTTCAAAGGGCAATGGTGACCAGCCAACACAATAAATCTTCCTCGCCAGGCACCCCGCCGGCGAGGTTTTTATGTCTCTCCCCTCATTGACTTTTTCCCTTATTTAGGGTATAAGTTGACCCATGCCCGTTTTCAAATGTGCGAACTGTGGAGGATCTACCAACTCCACCACCTGCGACTATGTTGCAGGTCTCCGCGACGGCAGGATAAAGCACGGAGAAGCTGAAAAATGCTTCTTGCGCTTAACTCCTGACGGGAAGCGGTATGAAAAGGGATGTGCCTATGACCAGGCCAATTCCTTTCAACGGAAGTTTGCGGATGGCATCTTGGCGCGCCAAGATGAAACGTAACAAGGGGCCGATCCAAGTGATCGGCCTCTCTTTTTATATCCGTCTACTAGATCTATCTCATTGACAAAATGGCCATTTTATGGTAAAAGTAGCCACTGCACTTTCACAGCGAGCCGCGCTCAGGAGTTACATGAAAAAGATTCTACTGTTTCCCGTCCTCATCCTCGCACTTGCCCTTCTGACCTTTCCCAAGTGGATTGGTTACGTCTACCTAACCGTGACCGCCGTCCTCGGCGTCGCCGCGGTGGCAGGGGCCACAACGCCTCTCTGGGGCAATGTCCTTTTCTGGCTCCTCTGCGCCTACCCCTGTCTAGCCTTGGTGACATTCGTCGTCATGACGGTCTTCACCTTCAGGCACTGCTGCATAGGGATGAGTTCCTTTAAGGGTCATCTTAAGCACGCAGGCAAGCGGCATGTGGATAACCTTAAGGTGGCTGCACTGTGGCCGCAAGGCTGGTACACCACGGTCAAATGGGCAGAGAATTGGGGGATGGACTGGACTGGCGTTCTCATTGAACCGTTCAGCTACCTCCTCAGCACCCTGCGGCACGGACACCGTGTGGAGATGTACGTCGTCAAGCACGGCGAATAAGCTCCCCGCCCCTCCTCAGCCGAGACATCACCCTATTGATGTCTCGGTTTTTTATTACCCTGATTGACAGGTTCCAATAAAAAGCATATAAGCACTACGAGATGACAAAAGCTCTGCTCCGATCGACTCTTCTCGTACCTTCGCAAATGGGTGTGGCTGCAAGCTTTCTTGCCCTCGTCATGCTCACGCAAAAAGGGGCGGCCGACCTTGAAGATGTGGAAAGCCTCGTAGGCGACTACTACAGGTTCATCAACTTCAGCGAGCCGGAACTTAGGGAGCAGGTGGGTGACCGGTTTGACGTTGACGAGATAGTCGCTGCAACACCAAACCGGCATGAACGGGACACCCCGTCGCTCATCTGCACAGTTGCCCTCAACTCACAGCATCACGAAAGCCTCGCGAATGCAGTGGAGTCCATCGTCCTGACCCCCACCGAACCTTCTGCCGCCTTAGCTGCGCTGAACATCCTCAAAGACTGTTCCGACAAGAACACTCTTTCAGGCAAGGCGAAGCTCCTTGCCAAGTACCTGCAGGCAAAAGGTTACGCCACCGCGTGACACCTACGTCCCCTACCCGGGGACGTTTTTATTTTTCCTGTGCTTTTTTGTAAACCATACCTCTTATAGGTTGACTTATAAGGTTTATTGTGGTATAAATGCCCAACGCACAACAGGTGCACGGAGGAACATTGCAGACTATCGCAAACTTTTGGCCGCTCTGGCTTGTCATCACCCTGCTCGCAGGTGCCATCATGTTCACGAACCAACTCGGGCGCATGAAGGGCATGACAGTGAAGGGCAACACAGACCCGGCAAAGTCTTTCTTCGCAGGCATGTCCACCCTAGTCATCGCCTGGCTCGTCGGCTCGGTATCCAGCGTCTTGCTGGTGATCGGGATCATCGTCAAGGTGATCGAATATGCCAAACAATAGGGAATCAAGAAAACCGCATGGTACGCCCAGCGGTTTTTGCTTATTTAGCACCTTGACAATTCAGCGAAAATAGTGTATGATTCCCCCGCAATCGCATTACGGGACTGACTGGAGAAAATTCCGGCATGATCCCTGAGCGTTAGGAGCACCTTAAAACATGTCCAACATCGCACTACGCATTTACCTCAGAGGCGGCGCAAAAGAAACCCTGGCCAAGCTGGCTGAGGAAGGAAAAACTGGCACCTTTGAGATCAAGACAGATCAGAAAGCCGGCCTGGACTACATTCAACTCATACAGTACGGCAACGGATCGCTGGGCATTGTCGAGCCGGCCGTGAAGCGCATCCCTCACAAGCTGGTCGCGTACGTCACGTACTTGCATGACATCACTGACCAGGGAACCTTCCGGAACGAAGGCGTCTATCAAAGAGGCCGCACCGTCCTCACCATTTCTGGTGACACTCAGGGATACGGAGAAAGCTCCTACTCAGTGCAAAAGGCGTTCGTGCAGGGACCCTCTTTCGCCACAGTGAAGGCGCTCTACGAAGACGTCCGGTGCGGAGCCTTCAAGCCCACCAAGGACTACGGCCCACCCCAGCCGTTCATCCTAGGCAAGGGCGCCGATGACAGAGATTCTTAAGCACTCGCATAGCGAGAGCTGACTACCCCACCCGATCAAGTTTTGATCGGGTGGTTTTTATATGTAGAGGCATTCCACCATCTCTTTCCAAGCCCTACCTTTCCTTGTATAACCAAACCAAGACTCCAGGGAGAGTAAGAACCAGTATGTACGTATTGACTTGGACGCAACAGGGTGTCGAAAGGCCCCACTCGGTAAGCCTCAACGCTGCTACTCCGGAGGCAGCAACTACTGCCGCCCATCAGCACTTGCAAGAACGATACGGCGACCGCATGAAGGAAGAGGTGCTCAAGCTAGAGCTTAAGGCACCAGACCAAACCCACATTCCCCTTTCCCTTCCATAAAGGGATACCGCACCACGCGAGGGAATTCCCAATAGGCCATTCCGGCCTATTTTCTTTTGCCCAATACTCATTGACTCCTTGCGGCCCATATGGTAAGGTTCGCGTCGGTAACTTCTCATGAAGAACTTTAAAACAATCGCCCTGATCCTTTTTGGCCTTCTTCTAGGAGGATGCCACATTGACCTTTCCGAGCCACAGGCAAAGGTGGAAGCAAAGCCACCCAACATTGTGACCGCGACCCCAGCCCCCGCAGTGCAGCCACTTTCCACCTCCAGCCCCACGCCCGCCTTCTCAACCCTGAGCTGGCAGGAACAGCAAGATGTCTGGAAGGAGCGGCTTGCCGATATCCGCACTGCGGTCAAAGCGGACAACCAACCTGACAGCCGGAAGATCCTGGCCTTCCTAGAGACCAACGGCAAACTTGTTGACTCCAGCAAGAAGGAACCGGAACGCCTTACCGGCAAAAGGTTCCACATTGTGGTCATCAACGGCAACCCAGCAACCTGTAGCGAATGGGAAAACGCCATTGGGGATGGCCCGAATGTCTTTGCAGTCTACAAAGACGGCATCTCAGCCGTTGTAGTGAAGAAAGCGGATTCAGTCCCGCGTCCCATCCAAGGGACAGTCGGATACCATGAGACCGTGCATGCCTACAACTGGAGGACAAAGTACCTTGACCGCGGACTCTCCCTAAAAGAGACCATGATAGAAGAGGTCAATGCCTTCACGCCCCAAGTTCGCATGTTCCGCGCCCTCTACGCGCCAGACTACGAGCCATTCCGCCAGCAACTGATGTTGCTCGTTTTGGCCAATACGAGGCAGCGCATGCAACTCGCAAAGAACCAGGAGGAGTCTTTCGACGCCCTGTTTCCTAGCCTAGCGTACGCCCTGTCTACCTTTGACCAAGCGGCCGCAAGACGGGCATTCCATCTACCAGATACGGCGACCCTCCTAGACCTGGCCCACTACCTTAACTTTGCCTTCATCGATGTTGGCTTTGAGGTTCTGGAGAAAAACACTACGAGCCCATGGGAAGCGCAGAAGCTAAAACCAATCTTGATACAGAAGATGCGCGAAGAAGCCGGCTTCAACGATTAGCCGGACCCCAATCCCCTCACCCACCAGTGAGGGGATTTTCTATTAGAAAGAATTGTCATTAGTACAAATCATAAAAGTTACCAATATACCTCCTAGAGCCTATTATTCACGCTTTGTTCATGCTATAGTCCCGACATGGAAAACTGGAAGAAAAAGGTTGTTGAGTGGTACTTCCGTTCTCACCCCTTTGAAAACGAGGCATTGTACGAAAAACTAGGTGTCCGCACCTACTGGAGATACGGCATTAACGGCGGGAGGAGAACTACCCTCGCGGAGTTCAAACGGTTTGGCTGTGCGGTTGCCATGCTTCGCCTGCGCGACCCGTACGGTCTCATCTCGACCACAGAATACGTCGAGGGAACCCACTTGCGCTCACTTGCAGTCGCAATCATATTCTCTCTCGTGTGCATCTTGGCTCACCTCAGCTTCATTGCGGCGATCCTATTCCCCTTGGCCGTAATCTTTGACCTGTGTCCAATCCTGGAACAGCGCTGGATTAGGCTTCGGTGCCACCGGCTTCATGCCGCGCTCCTCGAGCGCGATATCCAGAAGCCGGGCACAGCAAGCAAGCTGCCGTATGTCGTTCGGAAATTTAGGCTGCAGACCGGTGTAGAAACGGTGGCTGCTTAAATGAGGAAAGGCAAAGAAAAGAGCCCGCACTGGGACGAACGCCAGGGGAAAAACTCTTTCTCCAGGGCAGATCATCCCTACCGCGAAGGCTTCCCGCAGTACCCTGTGGATAAAACCTACACGGTTATCCACTGCGACGGCACGAGGCACCATGGTGCCACCGTCGACTTGGACCAACAGTACACCGTGGAAGGCAAAGCCTGGCGCACCAACACCGGCAGCCTCATTGAGAGGTACTGGGTTGTCGCCTGGATGGAAGAATAGCCCCACGTCCCCCAACCGCTCATGGCCACGTGCCTGAGCGGTTTTTACCTGCTAGTATCGAACTTCAGAAGCGGATATCCGCCAGGAGGACCTTTGCAACTTATCCTACCCAAGACCCTTGTCCCCGACGGCGAAATCCTTCGCCCCCTCTTCTTTCTCGCCGGCCCCATTAAAGGTGGTGGCAACTGGCAACAGACTGCCTGTGACCTCATCGCTAGTAAGATGGACCCGGTAGCCATTGCCGCCCCTCGGCGTTGGACCGCAGAACACCCAATGCATACACATAGAGCTCCCGGGCAAGAGGAGGCGTTTACCCGCCAGACTCTCTGGGAGCGGCACTACCTGGACCGTGCCGCGGACTGGGGCTGCGTCCTCTTTTGGCTCCTTAATGAGTCCAAATCGGAGCCCCGGCAAGACGGCCAACCCTACGGAAGGGATACTACGGGAGAATTGAGTGCCTGGCGCATTAAGCTCCTGCACAACCCCTCCCTCAAGGTAGTCGTCGGCGCGGAACCGGACTTCCCCGGCTTAAGCGTTCTTACCTGCAACCTCTATGAGGACCTGGGGTATGACTTCCCTATTTACTCCACCCTGGAGGAAACAGTGGACGCGGCAATTGCCATGGCAAACCAGGAACCACGTACCCTTCTCGCCCCACAAGGTGAAATAAAGGTCGGGATGATGGAAGACCCCCACTACCGAAGGGACATGATTGCCCAGTTCGGTGCAGAGAAGGCAGCCAAATACTTTGAGGCCGGCGACCTCATTGACTCCCTTTTGGCGAGAGGGGTGCCCGTCCGTGACATTCAGGAGCTTCTCCAAGGAGATCTTGTTGACTGGCAACTTAAAGCGTTGCACGCCCTCAGCGAAACGATTGGGAATAAAGCACGCGCATAAATCCATCAAAGCCCTCACCTGTGTGAGGGCTTTTTTCTTTTACAGGGCGGCCATATGCTCCGCACTTCTATGGAGTGCAGTTCTTACTTGCGTATAGGAAACATGGTTCTGCTCCACCCTATGTGTGAGGTGAAGGACGTCCGCCTTTACCTTTGAAACATCCAGCTTCAAACCAGCAACATCTCCCCTAAGCTCTTCCCGCGTTTGTTCAATCTGTGCAATGACAAATGCAAACCGGTCATCAATCCGCTCCTCAAGCGTAGGTTTGGGTTTCGTTTCCATACCTTATTACTACGCAGACGGCCCCCTTAGAACAATCGAACAAACTACGCGCAGAGTATGACCATTCCTAATCAGGCTCTAAGAGCCAATACTCATTGACTTGATGTTCGTTTCGTGGTACAAAGCGCGAAACAAATATGAGTGAACCTTACTGGAAAAATACCCTTCTCGATCGTCGTACACTTCTCCTGGAAGGTACCCTCACTGAAAAAGGCGTGGCCAAGCTGATAGACAACCTCTACCAACTTGCCAGCCTTGAATCCACCGAGCCTATCACCCTGTTCATTAGCTCAAATGGCGGGTCGGTATCGCCCGGCCTCGCACTCTTTGACGCTTTGCGCCAGGTCCAAGAAGGGGGAACCAAGGTTGAAGGACATGTTTTGGACGAATGCATGTCGATGGCACTCACCGTGCTCTTGGCCTGCGACCACCGGACAGCCTTCCCTAATTCCCAATTCCTCTACCACTCCGTCTGTCTCGACAGCCTCCCCGGGTTTGTCGTCGGCGAAATAGAGCGCAACCTGGACAGCTACCACGAGCGCCTGAAAAGGCACATCGACGATGTTATCCAGAGCCAGAAACGCATGATGCTCATGGAATCCGCACGCTGCGGCCAAACAGTTGAGACGCTTGAGTCCCTCTGTCGCTATGGCGACGAACAGCTCACCATCTTTTCTGACCAAGCCCTACAGCACGGTTTCATACATGACATCGTGTCCCATCACCCCAAGCTTCTTCCGAAGATGAGCCCGCCGCCCGCTAACCCGGCATAAAGGTTCTGCTAATCCCACACCACACGGTGTGGGATTTTTCTATTAAAAAAGCTGCCCAGTAGTACCGGGCAGCGTGACAGAAGCGCTGGCTATTCCGTAATGACATCTTGCAGGCTGAAAGGAGGCTCGCATAAGACGCCCAACTCAATCTCTTCATCGCCGATATTGATGAGCTGGTGGACGACGCCAAGCGGGATCTCGATGAGGTCGCCCGCGCGCACCTCCATTTCTTCCCCATCCAGAATAAGGAGGCCGATACCTTTCTCCATAATGTACACCTCATGGGTTACGAGGTGTTTGTGGGGAGTAGTACGGGCTCCTACCGGCATGGTGAGGCGCGCGTAACTGGCAGCATTATTGCGCCACACGGGACGCACTTCTCCACAGGTATCGAGGAAAGGCGGGACTTCCGCCATGACAACTTTTTCAAACGGCATTGGCTCCTCCTGAGTCAAACTTACCTGAGGGTACCAACTTATAGGTATGCTGTATATCCACAGGCTCCTGTAGCTAGTTACCCGCTTCTTCCTGATTGACAGGCCAGGTCTTTTTAGCTATCATCTGCAAGCAAATCGCACCCTTGCGAATGCGACGGAGAACCAATGGATACCCTTGAAAAACAGACAGAACCCGCGGCCAACAGCCAGGCATTCACCCTTTACCCCATCATGCGGGCACTGGATGTTGCCTCAGACCTCTTTCCCGGCAAAACGCTGGACTGGAAAGCGGCAAACCCCATGCAGGAGATTTTCCTTCGCTTCTTCAGCAAGCATCGGGACGAACTCAACAATGTGACCGGCCTGGATGCCATCGCCGATTTCGACTTCGACAAAGTGAATGCGTGGATCCGCGACAAAGGGTTCACCATTCAGCTGGACCCAGCCATGGGGCCCGGTAACCCATTTGCCACCGCTTCCGTGTATGACCAGCTGGTCAATTGGAGAAATCCCGGCAAGGTGACGACGGTTCATACGGAGGACAACACCTCGTACCCCGCCTTCCACCTGAAAAACGGCGTGGAGGTGCGCACATACCGTCACTACTCACACCCCATCGTGCAGATTGCCACGGAATCTGGGCATAGCGTGTTCATTACCGTCTTGGACGCACCGCCTGACGCAGGCCTCGCCGTCTTTGATGCGGCCATCAGGCTCAACGCTGGCATGGCAGATATCCAAAGCTCATATGAGTATTACAAAGGCGCGATCATCCCGATGGTTAACCTCAACCAGGAGAACGACATCTCTTGGATGAAGGGCCTCTTCACGGATATCGAAGGTGACATGCCGGCCATCATTTCCCAAGCCCTCATGCAAACCAAGCTGCGCATGAACGAGAACGGCGCACGCATGCAGGCGGCGGTAGCATTGGGCGTTTCCAGAGGGATCAGCATGGACGAACCCTATGTGGTGAACCGAAGCTTCCTCTACTGGTGCACCCAGCCCGGTGTCACGCTTCCCGTCTTCGCCGCGTATGTTACGCCAGAGGACTGGAGCAATCCTGGCGACATGAGCAAGGCCTAGGCCAAGCTCTTTACAGTCAACCTACCTACCCCAAACGGGGTAGGTTTTTTAGTACATGCGACGCAGTGGATTGACAAACCTCACTTTTCCAGGTTAAGTGCCACTAATCCAAAAACGCCGGAGGGCCGGCAAGGAAGGTTGGAAACATGGATCCTTACGCAGCAAAAGCTGAAGAGTGGGAGGGCGAGGACGTAGTTGTAACGCGGGCTAATGCCCCAGAACTAAAAGGCAAACTGAGCGGGCACGATGAGCACGGGCTCACTGTTACTTCGCCTCATGAAGACGCCGAGTATGCCCAGGAAACATTCGTGGCATATCGGGACATCCGCGGCCTCTGCCGCGCCACAATGGACTATGGCCTGGTAGGCCACTAATCGTTAACCCTCGCCACCTGTGCGGGGGTTTTTATTATACCTACGCCGATTACCTGGTAAGATTGAGCAGCACTTCCATAAGCACACCCGTTGAGCACATCAGCCCCGCAAAAACCCGCAGACCGCCAAATTGATATCTCCTCCATTACCTTAAGTGAGGAGCAACAGGCCTTGGCGACCGAAATTGAGGAAACCAATGCTCATTTTTTTGTTACGGGAAAAGCTGGTACTGGGAAGTCGGTCCTGCTGCAGCATCTCAAGCTGATGAGCAAGAAGCAATTTGTCGTGGTGGCGCCCACCGGCGTGTCCGCACTGAATGTGGGTGGCCAGACTATTCACTCCTTATTCAAAATTCCACCGTCTTTTATCCAACAAGGAAGCCTTAAGGTGGATGCCAAAACGGCACCCCTCCTCAAGAAGATTGAAATGGTCATTATTGATGAGATCTCCATGGTGCGTTGTGACCTCATGGATGCTATCGACTCGCTTTTACGTCAGGCACGTGGCAGCTTCCTGCCTTTTGGCGGTGTCCAAATGGTCATGTTTGGCGACCTGTACCAGCTCCCCCCAGTGGTCCAAGACCCGGAGCTGCACCGCTATTTCCAAGAGAACAACGAGGGGTTTTACTTTTTCAATGCCCACGCTTGGCAAGGTGCTGATTTGCAAATACGGGAGCTGAAAAAGATCTTCCGTCAGTCTGATGAGGATTTCATACAAATGCTTAACGCGATTCGCGTTGGGGATGTCTCCCCTTCTATCCTCAAAGAACTCAACGAGCGAACAGTCCGTGAACTGCCGGAAAGAGGAGTGGTGACCTTGGCTACTACAAACAATACCGTTGCCAGCATTAACACCCGCCATCTTCTTGGCCTGAAGGAAGACGAGCGGACGTACACTGCAGTGATTGTAGGCAACCTGGAAGAAAGCAGCTTCCCCACCGACAAGTTCTTAAAGCTTAAGAACGGCGCCCAGGTGATGTTCCTGAAAAACGACCCTAACCGCCGCTGGGTAAACGGCAGTGTAGGGATAGTGGAGGAAATGGATAAGGATGAGGTTAAGGTTAAAGTAGACGGCAAGACCCATGCTGTGGCACGTGAAACATGGAGCAAGATACGGTACCTCTATAACAACGAGACGGAAACCGTAGATTCTGAGACCGTCAGCTCGTTCACCCAGTTTCCTCTCCGACTGGCCTGGGCCATCACCATCCATAAATCCCAGGGTCAGACATACGACTCGGTGGTGATAGATTTAGGCTCTGGCGCATTCAGCCATGGTCAAAGCTATGTTGCCCTCAGCCGCTGCCGTTCACTTGAGGGACTGTACTTGAAGCGGGCAATTTATCAGCGCGATATCATTGTGGACCCAGCCATTGTGCATTTCATGAGTAAGGCGTTGAAGTAGGCTACAGGATTGACAAATCAGACTAAATAGTGCATACATACAGAACACTTTTGTACCTTTACGAATGCCCTAGACAGGCAAGGAGCAACATTATATGGCGATGGTTGATATTTCTCACCCCGAAGGTGGGACTACGGTGGATGAGCGAATTGCGAAACTCATCACGTTGATCTGGGAGAAGGTAGGTATTGGCACTACCCGCCAGGAAGTCCTGGAAAACGGGAACGTATTCATATGCTTCAGGCATATGCACTTCGTAACCAGCTTCATGGAAATAACTCAGCTCGATTCGTCTAGCCTGAGATCGGAGCGCGTTTGCGTTGGGTCGGCGCGCAGAATCTATTCCCTGGAGTTCTCCCTCGAGAAGGTTCCAGATATGGTGAAGCGACTTGAGGACGTCTAGACTTTCCCAAAG
>DATHWI010000028.1 GCA_035460805.1 Verrucomicrobiia bacterium
CCATGGCTGGACCCCTAGCATGCATGGCGAGCTGCAACGCCGGGACCTGCGGGAAAACGTGGTGGCGTATGTGGAGGTGCACGCTCGCCTTCACACGTATTCACCTAACCTGCAGCGCCTCCTCTTCTTCAGCGGGGATCGTTGCTACTTGCTCCCGGCCGGCCAAGAGCTGGAGGGATTTACAGCCGACGGCTTTATGCCGGTTTCCTGGCAGCAAGGGCTCATGGAAGTAGAGGCAATCGTCCTCCTGCTTCTCAATGGGCTGATGATCCAGCCAAAGTCAGCATACGGGGTCATCCCCAAGCTCATCTCCAGCGAGGTCAGGGACTACGTCCAGGCTTCGTAACAACAAAGGCACCCAACGGGGTGCCTTTTTCATATACCTCTAATCAGGCCTAGCCTGTTGCGCCGGCTACTATCCACATGGCGAAAAGCACAATGTTTACGGCATGTGCCAAGTAGCAGAGGCGGCAGATAACCTTAAGCTTAATGACCAAGGTGTAGATGAGGTAGAAAGAGAGCAGCGTAGAGATGATGGCACCCAAGGCAGCTGGTGCAACAATCCATGGCTTGGCGATAATGGCAGCCAAGACGGTAATGGCGTAGTAGGGAATGCCAAAGGCCCAGTTTGGGATGTTAAAGAAGACGCGCGCATATGGCGTCTTGGAGAGCCGGACACAGCTCCCATCCTTGCAGGTAACTTCTGTTTCTTTGTTGTGCCAGGCGTTGTACGCAAAAATAAGGCTGTCGCCCAGGCCAACAGCGGCTACTCCAGCCATGAGAACGCGGAAAACAATATCGGCAGTTGCAGTCATTTCTACTATGCTACGCTATTTGCCAGCTTCTTAGCAAAAAAAGTGAGGCCCCCGTTTGGGGGCCCCGTGGAGGGCTGCGCGCCGCGACACACGCATTGCCTGGATCCGCCTTGCAGCGGGGTTCTTTTAGGGCGAGGGCCTCTATGTGTTTTCACCGTACCTGGTGGCAGGTGAGTTCTAAAGAACCAGCTAACTGATCAGCCAACATAAGCAGCACGGCTTGATCAGAAGGAATATAACGGTATTATTCTACTCTGTCAAGCAGGGTGAAATGCTAAGGAGTGTCCCAGAGTGTTGACACCCCCCTCTCAGACTGGTATCGTATTTTTTGCACACGTTAGAGAAATGCTCTCGGACCAACCCTCAAATATAGGGCCCGATCATCGGAACTCTTCGCCGCAATTAGCAGCTTTGCATTTGAACTAAGGCCGCTTTTTTTCTTCCCAAAATCAGGAAGACGAAAAGTGGTATTGGTCCAGATGTAAAAATCTGGGGAAATTTGTCCCATGACAATTTGTGTTTGAAGGTAAAGGCAAATCTTGAAATTGCAGAAATGCAATGGAATTGTTTGTGAATGTTTGAGGTTTGTAGATTATTACTTCATCCGGTGAATAACCGGCGAAGTGACGAAAAATGTTTGAAATTACTCGTCATTTTGGAGAAGGGTACACTACGAGCACATGGTGGATGCCTTGACATGTAATGCCGATGAAGGACGTTTGAGCCTACGAAAAGCCTCGGGGAGCTGGCAACAGAGCTATGATCCGGGGATGTCCGAATGGGGTAACCCACTGCATTAAGCAGTACATTACGGTGCAAATCCGTAGTGATGGTAAGCCTGGGAACTGAAACATCTAAGTACCAGGAAGAAAGTAAATCAACGAGACTCCGTTAGTAGTGGCGAGCGAACGCGGACCAGCCCAAACCACATCTTTTGATAGTGGGGTTGTAGGGCCGTATGGGGATATCCCGAGCAGTAAGAAAATTTTGTTATAGACGAATGAGCCTGGAACGGACAGCCAGAGACGGTGAGAGCCCGGTAGTCGAAATAACAGAATCTGCTTGATACGGTACCTGAGTACCATTGGACACGTGAAATCCATTGGGAATCTAGGGGGATCACCCTCTAAGGCTAAGTACATTACATGATCGATAGTGAACAAGTACCGCGAGGGAAAGGTGAAAAGAACCCCTGTTAGGGGAGTGAAATAGTACTGAAACCATGATTGCTTCCTAGAGGTTGGAGCTCCACTTCGGTGGGGTGACAGCGTGCCTTTTGCAAAATGCGCCAACGAGTTTGCTGGTATGGGCAAGGCTAAGGGGTATGACCCGGAGCCGGAGCGAAAGCGAGTCCGAATAGGGCGATGTAGTCCATATCACATAGACCCGAAACTGGGTGAGCTTACCATGGGCAGGGTGAACACTATGTAAAAGTAGTGGGAGGCCCGAACTCGGCAACGTTACAAAGTTGCGGGATGACCTGTGGTAAGGGGAAATATTCCTATCGAACCCAGAGATAGCTGGTTCTCATCGAAATATATTTAGGTATAGCCTGCACTGCTACCGACAGAGGTAGAGATACTGAATGGATCGCCGGGGAGCAATCTCTGGCATCCAACCAAACTCCGAATTCTGTTCGGCTATGAGGTGCAGAGTCAGAACGCGGGGGCTAAGCTCCGCGCTCAAAAGGGAAACAGCCCAGATCGCCGTCTAAGGCCCCAAAATCTATGCTAAGTGGGAAAGGATGTGGAATCTCCAAGACAGTCAGGCAGTTGGCTTAGAAGCAGCCATCTGTTAAAGAGTGCGTAACAGCTCACTGATCTAGTTAAGAGGTTCTGCGCCGAAAATATAACGGGGCTAAGCATAGTGCCGAAGACGCGGGCATACGTTTTATTACGTATGCGGTAGATGAGCGTTCATATCGCAGTGAAGCGAAGGTGGAAACCGACGTGGAGCGTTATGAAGTGAGAATGTTGGCATGAGTAACGAATTTGGCAGGTGAAAAACCTGCCCACCGTAAATCCAAGGTTTCCAGGGCAACGATAATCGTCCCTGGGTTAGTCGGTCCTAAGGCATAGCCGAACGGTGAAGTCGATGGACATCTGGTTAATATTCCAGAACTAGTATAACGTGCCCCTTCTGACGCATTCGCGAGCTTACACAGTGCTATGGATATGTTCTGTGTAGGGGAGTGGGTGACTAGAAAAGGAAGGAAGCTTAGGAAATACTATCCGTACCGCAAACCGACGCAGGTGGATGAGTCGAGTAGACTCAGGTGATTGAGAGAACCCACGTTAAGGAACTCGGCAAAACAGCGTCCGTAACTTCGGGATAAGGACTGGTCGTCGCAAGGCGACCCACAGTAAAAGAATTCAAGCGACTGTTTAGCAAAAACTTAGCTCCCTGCAAACTCGTAAGAGGAAGTATAGGGGGTGATGCCTGCCCAATGCCGGAAGGTCACGAGGAGTGCTGAGATTATCTCAGGGCATGAATCTAAGCCCCGGTGAATGGCGGCGGTAACTATAACCGTCCTATGGTAGCGAAATTCCTTGTCGGGTAAGTTCCGACCCGCACGAATGGCATAACGGTCTTGAATACTGTCTCAACGTGGCCCTCAGTGAAATTCCAATAGCGGTCAAGATGCCGTTTACCGACAGAAAGACGGAAAGACCCCGTGGAGCTTTACTATAGTCTGGCATTGTGTCAGCGCTCTACATGCGTAGAATAAGTGGGAGTCGTCGAATCATCGCTTTCGGGCGGTGTGGAGACATCAGTGAAATACCACTCTTGTATAGTGTTGGCACTCACCTGCAGTAATGATGCGGGAACAGTGCTTGATGGGTAGTTTAACTGGGGCGGTTGCCTCCTAAATTGTAACGGAGGCGTACAAAGGTTGACTTAGCCAGGATGGAAATCTGGCCTCGACGTGTAAGAGCACAAGTCAGCTTGACTGTAAGGGTTACAACCCGAGCAGATACGAAAGTAGGTTCTAGTGAACCGACACTTTAGTGTGAGATTGGTGTCGATCAACGGATAAAAGCTACCCCGGGGATAACAGGCTGATTGCGCCCAAGCGTCCATAGCGACGGCGCAGTTTGGCACCTCGATGTCGGCTCGTCCTATCCTGGGGCTGAAGAAGGTCCCAAGGGTTTGGCTGTTCGCCAATTAAAAGGGTACGCGAGCTGGGTTCAGAACGTCGTGAGACAGTTCGGTCCTCATCTTCTGTCGGCGCGGAAATTTGAGTGGGTCTCCCCTTAGTACGAGAGGACCGGGGGGGACGAACCTCTGGTGTGCCAGTTGTCCTACCAAGGGCAGTGCTGGGTAGCTATGTTCGGTTCGGATAACCGCTGAAAGCATATAAGCGGGAAGCCGGCCACAAGATAAGATTTCTAGTTTGGTTGTAGACTACGACCTTGATAGGCACTACGTGTAAGACTCGCGAGAGTTTGAGCGGAGGTGTACTAATAAACATATACCTTTACTCCGATTGTGACAGGAGTTGTCTTTTGACAATTGCTGTCACATAAATGACGAGTAATTTCTGGCTTTTTTCGTCCTGGTTGCAGGATTTGTCAGACCTTCACAACACAGGGGCCCTTATTACGTAAGTAATTTCGGCCTCATCAAAAAGCACTCTACCTTGGTGGTATGTGCGACGAGGAACCGCCCGTTCCCATTCCGAACACGGAAGCGAAGATCGTCAGCGACGATGGTACTTGGACCGCAAGGTCCCGGAAGAGTAGTTCGCCGCCAAGGTTGAGTGCTTTTTGTATACAAAAATACGCGCCCAGTGCGCGTTTTTTTGGTATCAAAAAAAGCCGGAAACCGTTACTAAGAATGAATTTTAGGCTCTGCTGGCCTATAAGTACTTGCATAATTTCCCAGATAAGATAAAGATGGATGAACCAGAAGAAAGCACCTGTCACAGCGTCGTGTCGGAGAAGTATTTTGGCGATTCTTTGGAGGAATTGAAAATCAGTGACTAGTACCCCAGATATCGAAAAGCGTCGTCCCCTCGTGACCGGGCAGGACCCTTGCGTGTACGCAGAGGTCAAGCAGCATAACGAGGAGTTTTTCCAGCGGACGCCGCAGCTTAAGGCGGTAAGAGAAGTGCTTAGGGACCAGTTCCCGGAGTTCTCCTTTTGCACAAAAGTTTTTCCCCATCAGCAAGACAAGCGTAACTGCTACGAGTTAAGGGAGCGTGTCGCACCCACGTTCGACGAGCCGCAAATCGTCCTCGCGACGGATGGTTCCCAGGTGATCGAAGGTTCCCAAACCGAGATCGGCGACGAGAGCTTCGTGTTCTGTATCGCAGTGTGGAAAACGCTCGTAGGCGTGGAGCTCTTCCTCGTCAAAGACGCGGTGTTTTCCGATGACCCAAATGTCGAGAGAATGATCACTGAACTCACGGCGTTTCGGAACAAGTATCCCTTTGCATATCCTTTCCCGTTCCATCGGGGCAAGCCAGAATTCTGCGATAAGGAGGCTGCTCCTGAGCATGTGGTTGCCGGTGCTTCGCCTGAGGTTGAGCTCGCACTAGCTTAAGCCAACGGACTGTCTGAGTATTTCATGGAGGCCAGGAATTCCTGGCCTTTTTTCTTATTCAAAAAAGGTTTTCAAACCCTATCCACTATGCTATGGTCACCACATGGGTCTTACACGACCTTCTGATTTCTAATTGCATTTCCGGGAGGGCAGTGCATAGAAGGAAGACGTGGTAAGACACCATGGCACGCGGGTCAGGAGGACCCACTTTGACATGAAAGCAGCACGCTACGCTATGTTCAGCGGCATATTAGCCGCTATCGCCAACGCAGAGAGCCTCAGTTCCACCGCAACGGAAACGATTCGCTCTGCCATCCGCAAAACCAAAGGCCTGGTTGGTCGCAAGAACGTGAACGATATTCCAATCGTCTCACTGAGAAGCGTCCGAGCCAAACTGGATTCGTTGGATACGTACGAGCCTACGCAGGGCGCCTACCCGGAGGTTAAGACAGAGTTCTTAATCGTCGACTGGGGCCAGCGAAAGCCAAGCGTTTCCGGACGCGGACAAGGGGTTGAGACCTATTCCTACGCCTTGCGACAGGCTCAGGAGTTCATGATCCTTCTCGGAGTCACCGTCGACCCCGAAACCCCGCAGTCGTTTATTACCGACTGTAGAATCCTCGCAGTCATCGTGGCCGATGAGAGAAACCTCGACAGCGTGGTTGAGGCATTCGCGGATGTTCACATCCCGCACCAGTATTGCACCATACTGGAAGGAAAGATAAAGACTCCTGTACAGGAGTACGGCACTGCAATCACCTACACAAGAGGTGAGGATGTTCCGGAAGTCTCGCTGTTTGCGCGCGCTGCGCGTATCCAGCCGTCTGGCGCTACCGCACGAGCGTAACCAGACAAATAAAGGAGCCAGACAACGTTGTCTGGCTCTATTTTTTTCTTTAAGAAAGAGATGCCTAAAGTGTTGTTGCCTTGCGTACGGCGGGGATGATCTCTCCCCAGGTTTTGGCAGCGGTACGGAAAGCAAGCTTGCCTTGGTCCGTAATGCGGTACACCTTGCGGGTGCGTGAGTTGGCGCTTACCTTAGTGCTATGAATGAGGCCGCGGCGCTCCAAATCGTTGAGGGCGGGGTAGAGGGTGCTCTCCGTTGGAGTACAGAAACCCCAGGAAAGTTCTTCAATTTCCCGTGAGAGGACATACCCGTAGGAGTCTTTGTCCCAGAGTGCCCGAAGAATAAAAAAGCGGATTGCGCTTTGGTTGATCAGTGACCGCCAGTATAAAGGACTTGTCGGGTTTGATGGAGCACTCATGGGTCGAGGTGTTTTAGCTATTTCCATGCTACCATATGCATCGCCGTGTACCAAGCTACTGGTTTTTGGCATACTGAGCATCTGAGAGCCACAAAGTACTACCTATGACCGGAAAGAGAATCGTGGTGATTGGAGGGGGGACGGGCACCTTTGCCGTTCTCCAAGCCTTACGTGACGGTGCAAGTGAGGTTACCGCCATTGTCTCAACGGCCGATGACGGGGGATCCACAGGCATCTTGCGCGATGAATTGGGCGTCCTGCCCCCGGGCGACCTTCGTCAGGCACTTGTAGCCCTTTCTAACGACTCCCAAGTCCTCCGTGACCTGTTTACCTACCGGTTTACGGAGGGAAGCCTGAGCGGTCACAGTTTTGGCAATTTGCTTATCTCCGCCCTAGAGAAAGTGACGGGTACGTTTGATAAGGCCGTCATTGAGGCGGGGAAAATCCTCGCCATTAAGGGAAAGGTAATTCCTGTGACAATGGACCAGATGCGGTTGATTGGCCGCACAGATGACGGCAAGCTTATCCATGGTGAACACGCTATTGAGGAACATATCTGGGGTGGGACATCGACAGTAACTAAGATTGGCCTGGAAAGTGCTTGTTCCGTGCACCCGTTGGCACGGCAGGCAATCCTGCAGGCTGATTTGATTGTGATTGCACCCGGAAGCATCTACACCAGTCTCATTCCCAACCTGCTCGTAGATGGCGTAAACGAGGCGCTGCGAAAAACCAGGGCCAAGGTGGCCTATGTGGTAAATCTGATGACAGAAAAAGGCCAAACAGGCTCATACTACGTACAGGACTTTGTAGACCTGCTTGAGGACTATTTAGGTGATGGCATGGTAGACTTCGCCGTCTTCAATACTGCGAAACCCCGGCCAGAACTGCTCTCCCGGTATAAGAAAGAAATGGAGCGTAGCCCTGTATTACTTGACCCTAAGCGGCGGAAGGGGCTTACCTATCAGTTGGTGGGGGCTAACCTGCTGCGCACCAAGGCGCCAGAGCTTCCGCCTAGTTCGGACAGGTTGCAGGTGACGCGTACGCTTATCAGGCATGACGCGAGGAAGCTTTCGCATGTCCTCAACTCCCTGACCTACCTAAAAGAAGCACAGAAATACCTTAAGTAATGCCTGAACTTCCAGAAGTCGAAACAATTCGCCGGGGGTTGGTGCCAAGACTGGTTGGTAGCCGGATCCGTTCCGTTGATGTTTTGGCGCCTAAATTGGCACGAGGGAATGTGACTGACTTGCACGGCAGGACCATTGCGGAGGTCCGTCGGCATGGCAAGCTGCTGGTTTTCATTTTGGATAACAAGTTGGCGTTTACCGTGCACCTCAAAATGACAGGACAGTTGCTGTGGCGGGGTGAGGGTAAGGATGCTGTCATGGGCGGGCACCCTTCCCAAGGTTATTTGGACCCGCTGCCCCATAAGCACACCCGTATTGTCATCAACTTTGAAGATGGTTCCACCCTCTTCTTCAATGACCTCCGAATGTTTGGCCACCTTACCGTTCTCACCGAAGAGGCGTTGAATGACCACGTTTTTGTAAATGCCTTGGGACCAGAGCCGCTCGAAGAAAAGTTTACGGTGGAATACCTACAGGCGCGTTTGCAGCGCAAAGCCAAGGTGTCACTGAAGGTATTTCTTTTGGATCAGACCAATATTGCAGGCTTGGGGAACATCTATGCGGATGAGAGCTGTTTTAGGGCAGGAATTCTCCCCATGCGTTTGGCTGGCAGCCTTTCCCAGAAAGAAGTTGAGCTGCTGCATGGCGCCATACGTGAAACACTGGAGCTTGCCTTGAAGTTTGGGGGCTCCAGTGCAAAAGACTATCTCAATGCCATTGGTGACAAGGGTACGTACTTGCAGGTAGCAAATGTGTACCACCGCACGGGCCTGCCCTGCACCCGCTGCAAGGTTGGTACCATAGAGCGTATCAAGCTGGCCGGGCGTTCGACGCATTTTTGCCCTAACTGTCAGCACTAGCCATGCGTCAAAGCAAGGCAACAGCCATTATCCTGCATGCTGCAGATATCTTTGATGCGGACCGCAGCTATCTCATGTATACGCGGGAGCAAGGAAAGCTTCGCGCCCGCGCCAAAGGGGTTAGGCGGCCTAAGTCCCGTTTAGCGGGCAACCTGTTGCCGTATGTGACAACGGAACTCGAGTTTGTGGTAGGGGAAAGTGGCTGGGAACTCATTGTCCAGGCGCAAACCCATGAGACAGGGGGGTATCCAGAAGAGTCCCTGGCCTTTTTCCAGTATGCCGAACTGATTGCGGAGACGGTGGATAAACTGCTTCCTGACCGTGAAGCACACCCTGAGTTTTTTGATGGGCTTGAATACACGCTCGACCGTATGCGCCACTTGTGTGCAAAGGATCCGGACAAGGGGCTGCTCATGCTCATTGTGGCCGAGCTGGTGTTCAAGCTCCTTATAGTTTTGGGATACCACCCAGAACTGGAGCGGTGCGTAGTAACGGGGGAAGCGCTTACCCCACAGGGTCTTGCTTGGAGTAGCCAGGTTGGCGGGGTGGTTAGTGAAGAGGGGATGCGGAACATGTCGGTGCCTAGTATGCCGCTGCGTTCATCTCGCACCGTGGTATTGCTCAGGCAACTGGCGCGCCCCCAATTTGTGGCAGAGCGCCTGGCAATGGACGAGGAAGTGCGGATAGAGACCTGCCGTGTCATCTTTGACTACTTGCAAACACAGTTGGGAAAGCCCCTTAAAAGCTATGTTGTGTTGGGCCAGCTGTAGGTCCTGTACCTTACAGGCAAGGATAAATCTGATAAGCTAGCTTCATGGAAAACAAGCTCCCCACCCTCGATCCTATCGTCAACTTAGCCAAGCGGCGCGGTATTTTTTATAACACCGCAGAGCTTTACGGCGGCGCCAACGGTCTCTTTGACCGTGGTCCTTTGGGTGTGGAAATGGTGATGCGCATCAAGCAGCTGTGGTGGAAGCGCTTTGTGCATCGCCGCGATGACGTGGTGGGATTAGATGCTGCCATCATTACCCCCGCAGTTGTTTTGCAGGCCTCAGGCCATACCGAAAACTTTACTGACCCACTCATTGAGTGTCTGAAATGCCATATCCGTCTGCGTGCTGACCATTTCCTTGAGGAAGAGTCAGACGAGGTCTTCTCTATCCGCTGGCGCGATGAGGCAATGCGCATTCGCAAGATTGGGGAGAAGCGGGCTGAAGAGGAGGCACACAGCGCTCGTATGAAACTTAATGACGAGCAGGTACTTACGTGTCCAAGTTGTGGCGAATCCCATTTTACGGAATCCCGCAGCTTCAACATGATGTTCAAGACACAGCTGGGTGCGGTTGAAGGGGCAGGTGCTGAAGCGTACCTGCGGCCAGAAACTGCCCAAGGTATTTTTACGAACTACAAAAATATCCTGGATTCCTACCATAAGAAATTGCCATTTGGTGTGGCGCAAATTGGTAAGGCATTCCGTAATGAAATAACCACTGGAAACTCTATCTTCCGTATTAGGGAGTTGGAGCAGGCTGAAATTGAATACTTTGTGAAACCCGGTGAGGACGAGGCGTTCTTTGAACATTGGAAGGGCGAGTGGTATGCCTTCCTGACAGAAGACATTGGCCTAAAGCCAGAGATGCTACGGGAGTATGAACATCCAAAGGAAAAACTTTCCCACTATTCCAAGCGTACGATGGACTATGAATACGCCTTCCCGTTTGGCTGGGGAGAGTTGACCGGCCTCGCTAACCGTACAGACTTTGACCTGCGGCAACACATGGAAGCCTCCTCCCGTGACCTTACCTACTTTGAGGAAGAAAGCCGCGAGCGTTTCCTACCGTTCACTATCGAGCCAACGCTTGGTATCGACCGTACCCTTTTGGCAGTACTCTGTGATGCTTACCGGGAGTATCCAAAAGGCCGTGACGGGAATGGGACAGAAATGGAGACAGTCCTTCACCTTCCTAAGCAGCTTGCCCCCGTGCAGGTGGCAGTGCTTCCCCTTATGAAAAAGGATGGCCTGGGCGACAAGGCGCGGGAAGTAGCGGGAATGCTTCGCCAGCACACGGTGACTGTCTACGATGAAACCGGCGCCATTGGAAAGCGCTACCGCCGTCAGGACGAGATTGGTACGCCAGCCTGTGTAACGGTGGACTACCAAACCTTGGAAGATGGCACCGTAACCGTGCGTGACCGCGACACAATGGAGCAGCGAAGGGTAAAGATTGAAGAGCTACCCAGCCTCTGCAAATAAAAAGATCCCCCGGCAATGGTGCTGGGGGATTTTATGCTTCAGAGGGGAAGCGAGCGAGTCTCTCCGGTTGAAGAGGTAATGAGGCAGATTCCGGCACCACCGTCTTCGCCACCTTCCCAATCGAAGGTGCAATCTGGGAAGAGGATGGTGAGCAGTTCATCGTAACTTTCGGTCACGTTGGCTGCGATTTGTTGTATTTCCAGACCGAGTAGCCCGGGGGTTAAGGTGAGCAGGTAGTCGCAATTGACCTGGCAAGCCAAGTGGCTGAACCGCTCTGTATGGCGCTTGAAGGGGCTGGTCTTCCAGCTAACGGTAACCCGAAAGCTATAGGTCCTCACGCTCTGACGCACATAGGTCCGCTCAGTCACAATGCTTACTTTAACCTTGGGGAGGCCGAGGCCTTCCAAGGCGTAAACAATGCTGTGGCCAAGCTGTGTGAAGTTGGGGGGTACGGTGAAACCCGGACCCTGAGGCGTATTCAGTCGGTAGGACCAGCCACCTAGGATGATTTGGACATCATCTCGGATGGCTTGGATACGCTCTTCGTTGAACTCTCCAAAAGGTACAAACAACATGGAGAGATAGTGGCATATCGGGGTTTCCCTGTCAACGAGAAAGAAGGAAAAGTATCAAAATCGGAGGTGAAGTACCTTGCTCAAAATAATAAGTGGATCCCGAACATCTACCGAACCTGGTTGACACACCTGTGAAAGGGGTTGAGAATGGGAACATGTGGTCCGAGGTGGGGCAAAGTGGAGGACCCGCAAAATAGCTAAACCTGGAATATGTTCATCGGTGAACACCGACACAGTATCGACGAGAAGGGACGCATCCAGGTCCCGGCGAAATGGCGGGCCCAGTTGGCCGAGGGGGCCGTTGTAACCAAGGGGTTCGATGGTTCCCTCAAGCTATACCCTGTCACTATGTGGCAGGATATAGCGCTCAATCTTTCAAAACTCCCTCAGAGCCAGGCGGCTTCCCGTGCATTTGTACGGCAGACCCTTGCTGGCGCAGTTGACCTTGAGCCTGATAAGCTTGGCCGGTTTGTCATTCCGTCGTACCTACGACAGTTTGCTTCACTGACCAAGGAGACAGTGCTTGCGGGCTTGGCTGATCACGTTGAAATATGGGATGTCAAAACCTGGGAGAAGTACCAAGCGGGCATTGACCCAACTGCTCCTGAATACGTCCAGACACTTACTGAAATCGGCATCTAGCCCAAAGGAACACACGCATGGGGGCACGTTACTCTCGCACATCTGGATACACCATTTCACGAAGGACCGCATCAACGCGGCCTACGGTTCGGACGGTACAGCGCAAAGTGGCGCTGGGGCCTGTGGCAGCCAAGCTTGTTGGGCTAGGGGTTCTCGCCGTTCTGGCTATCCTCATGCTAACCTCTTCTGGCCGGAGCAGCACCAGCCTATATGACCAAAACAAGATGCGCCAGGAAATCAGCGAAATTAATCGCGATACTGAGCAGCTGAAGCTAGAGGCCAAACGGGCGCAGTCACTACAGGAAATCCAGCAGACTGCCGTGAAGCAGCAGATGGTACCGGCTGATGATGTAGAATTCATTGAGAAGGGAGACGTGGCAGGGGCATCCACGGCTGCGCCGTAACCCATTGCCCATGTCACCACGCGCCCGAGTTGGGATACTGATAGGAGTAATGGGCCTCATGACCCTGGCGTTAGTCGGGCGTATTTTTAGTATCGCCGTCCTTAGCCATGACTCGTACTTAGCCAAAGCCAAGGAGCAGCAGCAGGTAGAGCGTGATATTTTGCCGCGCCGTGGCTCGCTGTACGTACAAGATGCGTCCAATGGCACATCCGTGGTTGTGGCACAGAGCATTGAGCGTTTTGCCCTCTCGGCAACGCCCAAAAATGTCATTCGTAAAGAAGAGTACGCCCGCGTGTTATCCCAAATCAGTGGGGTAGAGGAGGCAAGGCTCCGGAGCTCTTTTGACAAGAGCGGTTGGTACATGGAGCCATTCATGCACAACCTGGACAAGAGTCAGGTGGAAGAGATTGCCCAGAAAATCTGGGAGATAGAAAAGGCGCACAAGGCCGTTTTCAAGCCAGTCAACGTTAACTTTGATTCTGCGCAGGGCGACGTTATCCATTACTTGGGTGGCGTGTTCTTTGTGAGGGAATATGAGCGCGTATATCCGGAAACTGCCCTCCTGGGGCAGGTCCTTGGCTTTGTGAACGATAAGGGCAAGGGCCAGTATGGCTTTGAGGGCCAGTACGATGCCGAGCTTAAAGGGTATGCAGGCCGTGTCAGTTTGGAGCAAGACAGTAGGGGGACCGCCCTGAAAGAGTTCCAGCAGGTGGATGGCCAAGACGGCACAAGCTACGAACTGACTATTGACCGGAATGTGCAACAGGTAGTTGAGCAGGAGCTCAAGAAGCAAGTTGAGGATTCCGAGGCTAAAAGCGGTTCCGTCATTGTTATGGACCCTAAGACGGGCGGCATTATTGCTATGGCAAACTACCCAAGCTACGCTCCGGCTGAATTCCGCAACCTTGGGAAGGATCAGATAGGGCTATTCGACAACCCGTCAATTAGTTCTGTTTGGGAACCGGGAAGTATCTTTAAGCCCCTTATCATGAGTGGCGCCTTGGACCAGGGTCTGGTGACCCCCAATACTACCGATGTGTTTGGTGCGAGCGTCAATGTTGACGGTTACACCATCACCACCGCCTTGGACAAGGCATTTGGCAAGGAGAGTATGACCGATGTGCTTACTAACTCGGATAACGTAGCCATGGTCTGGTTAGGTGAGAAGATGGGGAACACCATGATGGGTGATTACCTTTCGCGGTTTGGCTTTGGATCGCAAACCGGTATCGACTTGAAGAACGAGATCTCTGGCAAGGTTAACCCGCCGCAAAGGTGGAGCAACATCCTTCGTGCTACCACCACGTTTGGACAAGGCATCGCCGTAACGCCTCTCCAGATTACGAGTGCCTATGCCAGCATTGCCAACAATGGCGTGCTCATGCAGCCGCATGTAGTGAAGGCGGCAATTTCAAGTGATGGCGTGCGTACGGAAACCAAAGTGGCGGCAGGGAAGCAGGTGCTGAAACCACAGACTGCTACCGACATGCGAAACATGCTCACGGCTGTTGTGGTGCACAACCACAAGCGGGCGGGTGTAGAGGGCTATAAAGTGGGGGGAAAGACGGGTACCGCCCAGGTCCCTGACCCGGACAAACCTGGGTATATTGAAAACGCATACAATCACTCCTTTGCGGGGATGGCGCCTGCTGATGATCCTAGGTATGTCATGTTGGTGAAAATTGATCAGCCTAACCTGGAAAAGGTTGGCCGGTTTGCCGAGGGAACGGCAGTGCCCCTCTTTGGGCGTATTTCCAGGTTCCTGCTACACTACTATCAGATTCCGCCTACGAACAAATGATTCGATAAACAGCAATGAGAGCCATCG